>JAJDNP010000137.1 GCA_022340645.1 Gammaproteobacteria bacterium
CGCAACTTACGCAGCAGAAAACGAAATTCCCGTATACCATCAGGTTTCTGCAGGCGGGCGTCATCCAGCTGGATGACACGAAAATCATTTGATTTCGACTGAGCAGGCAGCAGATAACTGGCAAAACGGAACATCTGCGCGTCCAGCCAGCGAACTGTACTGTTTTGCGATGACAATAAAGCCAGCGAAAAACAGATAACAATAAACAAAGAAAAATAAAGTCGACGATGCTGGTCCAATGATTGACCTGTTTGGTAATCTAAATCCTGGCTAAAGAATTGGTGCATTTTTACCTGTTGTATCATCAGGCGGCTATTGATGTACCCGGGTCATATGAGTATAGTAGACGCAGGCAGTTTGTCATTCAGGATAAAGCCACATATGCTATTCAGCATGAATTTCATGCTCATATACCGAGATGTCGCATAAAACAGCATGATCGATCCACGGCCGGGGATGGCTTTTCCCCCACGCGGGCGCGGCGGGCTGGGTAAGAATGAGATGTAATGTACCGTAGCACCGGCCCCCGGCCGGGAATGACGGCTCAATGCTTCTCATTAATAGATGAATTAGCTGTTATCGGTCTGTGTTTCAGTCGAGTCACGGCCATTAGTGTCTTCATCAATCCTGTCAAGTATGACTTTTCTTTGCGCCCGGTATTCTTCATAACCGATGCGCTTATAATAAAAGTCGCTGGACAATTTGCGTAACAACGCCGAAAAATTGTTCTCACTCGTTCTCGCCCGAACTGTTGAAGCGGCCTGTGATTCGGCTGTTACCAGAATAACTGACACATTATCCTTTGCACCATTATCCAGAGTTTTTTGTATTAACATGGCCACCGCCTCGTTAACTGTATAGGCAGCGATGGTGCTGGCAATCTCATCTTTCGAAAGCATGTTATAAAGCCCGTCACTGCACAGTAAGAATTTGTCACCGGGACGTGCGCTAAATACATCAATATCAATACATATGTCCGTGTTTGTGCCAATTGCCCGGGTAATAATATTTGAATTAGGATGATTTTCTGCTTCTTCAGCTGAAATAATTCCCGCTGAAACCAGTTCTGCAACATGGCTGTGATCACGGGATAATTGTACCAGCTGATTATCACGGTAGCGATACAAACGTGAATCGCCAGCCCATAAACAGATAGCGGCATGCCCTTTTATAATAAGGGTGACAACAGTACTGCCGAGTGTGCGGCCCTGCAGCCTGGTGTCAGCATATTCCAGTATGCGGCGATTAGCATCAATCAGGCTGTCTTCTACGTTATCAATTATTTCATGAAGTGATGACGACTTAATTGTCATTGAGTCCAGCGCTTTAACAATCATATTGCTGGCCACATTACCGGCTTCGTAACCGCCCATACCATCGGCTACAGCCCAAAGCCGGTTTTCAGGCAGAGACAAAACAGAGTCTTCATTAACCTCTCTGACCATGCCTACATTGCTGGCTTGCGCTGAAGTCCAGTGTATCGGCTGTCTGATTGTTATGTCACTCATGAAATATTTTCCACAACCGGGAGCTTGTCGACAACCGTTCCTGCGTTATCCTGATACGGTATGTCATGTACATAGCATTGCACTAACGGCTTCAATCATGCCGCTAAGGGGAAAGTGATGCAGGCCGTGAGCCATGAGCGCGTGTTTTGCACGTGCATTATTTACACACCGTCTGTGCAGAAATAGCAAGTGTACTCAATCGGGACGTTACTACTTGTTTGTGTAGTAAAGACCGGGTATCCAGGTTTTATTAATTTTACGGGTTTTCTCAAAATCCATTTCATTTTCGTCAATGAAAGTAAAAACATTCCAGCCGATACGTAAATTATCGTTATGGTGCAATTGCTGCTTTTCTATTCTTTTCTCATTAATAAACGAACCATTGGTGCTGCCCAGGTCTTCAAGAAAATAAGCGACATCTCCCTTGTCACTGGTTTTACAGATAATTTGAGCATGTTCATTACTCACTGCCAGATCATTAATTTGCACCTCGTTATCGGCTGTCCGCCCAAATTTAAGAGTAGACTGCTCAATATCAAATTTGTTTGTGACCACTCCATCGACAGTTTGTACGATCATTGCCATTCAAAAACTCCCCTTAAACTTGTTTAAGTACTCGTGGATTGTTTAAGCACAGGTTTTTTACACTAAACAGAGTATAGATACTTATTCAAAAAAGTTCTGATTGTGTCATTTCGAGATTAACGAGGAAACCTGATGCCGGTAAGAGATTGAATATTCAGCCGTCATTCCCGGCCGGGGGCCGGTCCTGCACTACATCGCATTTCTTTCCTGGAGGACCCGCGCCCACGCGGGGAAAACCGCTTCATGCCATGTATGGCTTAGGTCTTTCCTTCCCGGTGGAGATGACAGGAAAACAATTAAATCCGCATGATTTATTCAAGGGAAGGGCAGGGTGTATTCAGCTAATCTTCATCATCATAGGCGAAAGGATCTTCATCCTGAACAATGGGTGTGTCGTCACAGTTCCCCCATTCTGACCAGGAACCCGGATAGCATTTAATATTCGGATAGCCGACCTGTTTAAGCATGATGTAGGTGTGGGACGACCGGTGGCAGGTCTGACAGTAGGCAATAATTTCCCTGTCTCTGGTAATGCGGCGGTCCAGCAGCATTTCCAGGATTTTATCATCCGATTTCATGCGGCCGTGGCGGGCCGGGTTCTTGTTCAGTTTCCAGTCAATGTTGATGGCTCCGGGTATATGCCCGCTGCGTTTTGCCAGGGGCTGCAGGCCGGTAAATTCATCATGGGAACGGGTGTCAATCAGCACCATATTTTCATTATTGAGATTCTTTAAAATATAGTCTTTATCGACGACAACATCTCGAATGGATGTTGCCTGGTAATTGCTGGGTTCACGAAATTCCGGATCAACATGTAGCGGGAAACCTTCATCTGCCCATGCTGTCATGCCGCCATTGAGCAATGAAAAACGGCTATGACCGACGGCATCCAGGGTGAGCAGCAGACGTGATGCTCGCCCGCTGCCTTCGTCGTCATAAGCGACAACGTGCTTATCCGGTGTTAAGCCTATGAAAGATAACGCCCTGTTAATGTCTTCTAATTCGGGTAACAGGCCCTGTGCGTACTTGCTTCTTCGAACCAGTTTTGAATAGTTAAGGTGAGTTGCGGTTGGTACATGTCTTTCACTGTAGCGCTGCTCAGAGTCAACGGAAACAATGATCAGATTCTCATGAGCCATCAGCGGTTCCAGCTGGCCAGGCTCTACCAGTAAGGGCAAATTAATCTCTGACATATAACATCTCTACATTTTTATTTTTTGTTTGGCTTAAAGGCAACTCTGATCAATTATCACCTCACAGGGCGGGCAGAACTTTATGATAATTAATCAGCGCTGCCTTCATCATATAAAGCGTGACTAATAGTCTCACAGGAAACTAAAAATAACCATAAAAACCGGGAACATAGCAAATAGTTTCCGAAAATATACTGATCTGTGCCTTTACTGGAGGATAGTATTGTAAATAATTTTCGCTGTTCCTGCCTGTTTAATCAATGCCGTGATATTAACCCGGCGACAATATATCGTTGCCGGGTTAATATATTGCTGCAGCAAGAAATAATCTTGCATTATTAACGCCAAACTTTAATAATCCATCTTTAGCCAGTAATTTCTAATATATTGTTTATCGCAAGGTGGTGATATGACAGATATGCAAACACATAATGGTTGGGTGCGTTTAAAAAACGGGTTTGACGTTGAACTTGTTAACGGAATTCCGGTGACATTATCAAATAACGGCCTGTCTGTGGCAGGGGATGATGCAGCACTTGATGATGAAATATCCAGTTTGTCCGGTTTAAGAACTACCATAGTTGGCTGGCATGAATGTGAAAACAGCGATGAACAGGAAACAGCTTTGTGCATTGATGCCGCACAGTTTGAAGATGTAATAAAACGACTGGCAATAGCTTCAGCCGCACTCTTTGTTAACCGTTTTCATAAACCTGTTGGTAAAGACGCTGTAGACTGGGACAAGATGGAGTACGATAGTGACTTCAATAAAGCGATTGAATGCTGCTGTCTTGATTCAACAGACTACAATAAAATGGATTTTTTCGAGATGTATAGAGACTGCATGCACACCGAGTCACACAGGCTAATCGAGGAAGGAATCGAACCGATAGTTGGGCCTGAGTAGATTCGAAAAGCTATCTGCAATAGTTTTTCACGCAATATCTGAATATTTCATTTGAGTCTGAACGATAAGGTAGGGTGCAATAACCAACGGGCATTGCACCGGAAGTAATATTCGATAGCTGGTGTATTATTCGGTGCAATGCCCGTTGGTTATTGCACCCGACACCTGGGTAGATGCAGCTTTATATTTATTCGCACAACGGTACAGGTGGTTACTCATATAATCCGCATAAATTATTCGACATATCCTTATACATCACCCTCTCATGGCTGTCATTCAAATCGTTCTGTACGATTTAGTCGAAGCTGTAATTTGTGGCTAAATAATTGCGCATGAAATTACCTAGAAATTCGGTTTAACAGGCGCGTCTTTGTACATGGCTACGCTGGACATGATTTCTTCTTTCGCTTCATCCGCGCCGCCCCAGCCTTCGACACGTACCCATTTGCCTTCGTCCAGATCTTTATAATGTTCAAAGAAATGGGCGATTTGTTCAAGCAGCATGGGCTGCATATCCTCGATTTTTGTCGCGGACCGGTAAGACTTGCACAGTTTATCAAGAGGTACGGCAAGAATCTTGGCATCATCACCGGATTCGTCGGTCATTTTCAGTACACCAACCGGGCGGCATTGAATAACAGCGCCTGCAATCAGCGGGACCGGTGTCGTCACCAGTACATCGACCGGGTCACCGTCTTTGGAGAGCGTATGCGGCACGTAACCGTAATTGCATGGGTAATGCATGGCAGTGCTCATGAATCTGTCGACAAACATTGCACCGGTTTCCTTGTCTACTTCATATTTAACCGGATCGCTATGTGCGGGTATTTCAATGATGACATTTATTTCGTCAGGAATGTTTTTTCCTGAGCTGACTCTATCCAGGTTCATGGGGAATTTTTTTCTGTTTGTGGTTAATGAGTTTTTTATGTTTACAAGTGTTGAATATATTATGGACTAAAAATATTTGTTATGTAACCAGTGAGTGAAAAGCCGCCTGAGTTCAGGCAAAAATAGTATCGTACTGTTTCTGATCAATGGTCATGGTCTGCCTGAATAGTCCGGCAAATAGAAACCAGGGAAGAGCAGGTTAATAGCAATTACCAGTGGATGCGAATTTCATGAATGGCCTGGGCAGTACTCTGGTGAACCACCAGCGAAATACCATCCTGTTTGATAACCATTCCCTTTTCCGGGACTCTATGCGTCCTGTCAAGTATAAGCCCCGCCAGGGTGACGTAGCGCCCTACGGGCAGGCTGATCTGCAGTTTTTCATTCAGTTCATCCACCTCGATACGGGCATTGACCAGGTAGTCATTTTTACCCAGGCGTCGAATCAGTTGGTTATTTTCCTCTGATTCGTCATATTCGTCTTCAAGATCTTCCACCACTTCTTCCATGATATCCTCCAGCGTGACTATGCCTTCAGCGCCGCCGAATTCATCCACGACGATGGCGATAACCGAGCCGTCTGTGCGAAGTTCACTCATCAGGTTTTGAATACTCTTGTTCATTGGTACGTAAATTGCGGGACGTATGAAGCTTGTAATGGGCGACTGTGGATCTATGCCGAGAAGCTCAAGCGTATGTAGTACACCAATAATACGATCGACACGCTCATCATATACCGGCAACCTGATATGAGAATATTCTGATGAGATCTGTTTTGCCTGCTGGCAAGAGATGTTTTTCTCGACGGCAACCACATCGATTAACGGCGTCATGACATCTTTCACAGTTGTTTCAGTAAAATTAAACATGCGGCGAATCATGTTCTGTTCTACCGGCTGAATATCACCTCTTGCGGCTTCCGGCATCTGCAGCATGGTGACGATTTCTTCTCTCAGGGTAAAGGGATTCTTCTGATCGCCGCCGGTAAGTTTTGTCAGCAGGCGCGTAAGGATACTGAAAACAAACAGGATAGGGTAAAACAGCCAGGAGAAAAAGATCAGTGCGAAGATTACATAGGGTGTTATAGCATCCGCCTTTTGTTGAAACACGCTTTTGGGAACAATTTCTCCGAAGATCCAGATCAGGGGTGCAGCAATGGCCACTGCCATCCAGCTACCTGATTCGCCGAACAGCTGGAACATGAGGGCCGTGACCATCGTGGTGTTGGTCACCACCGATATATTGGTGCCCACCAGGGTAACTGACAGCAGCCACTCGGGCTTTTCCAGCATCTTTAGCGCAAGTTTCGCGCCTTTTGACCCCTTGGCCGCGAGGTGACGCAGTTTGATCTGGTCTGCACTTACAACCCCGATTTCCGAGCCCGAGAAAAGGCCCTCCATCAGCAGGCAGAGGACAATGATTATCGCGGTAGAAAGTATATCCATCTAATGCCAGATCTGTGCGCTTAGTCGCCTTGTGCTTCAGGCGGCTGCGCTGAGCCATCATTTGTTTCAGCAGTATCTTCGCCTGCTGATTTTACATTCGCCGGCAGTGGTTCAAGCTGCAGTTTCACGATTCTGTTCTGCGCTACCTTGAGTACAGTGAACCTGTAACCGCCGATAACAACGACGCATCCTTCATTGGGCAGCTCACCACATTCATGCAACACCAGGCCGCCGATGGTTTCCACGTCCTGCAGATCAAGGGCAGCGGAGAAATGCTCATCAAATTCATCCAGCGGCATACTGCCATCGATCAGGTAGCGGCCATCGTCCAGCAGTTTTACTTCGAAGCGTTCTGTACAATCTGACGGGCTTGGAATATCGCCGAAGATGCATTCAAGCAGATCTTCCATGGTAACCAGCCCGGTGATGCCGCCATATTCGTCAACGGTGAGTGCAAATGAAAGTTTGCGCGCCCTGAAAGTATCAAACAACTCCAGGGCAGGTTTTGATTCTGGAACAAAGTAAGGTTCCCTCAATAGTTTTCGAAACAGCCCCGGGTCCTTTTCAAGGTCATCCAGCTCGATACCGAGCAGGTCTCGCACATGGAGTATGCCGATTATATTATCGCGGTGTTCGACATAGACCGGGATTCGTGACTGGCGAGTTTCGCGCAATACCGAGAGAATTTTCGATAGCGGGTCATCAAGGGCAATAAAGGTTATATCCGCTCGCGGTGTCATCAGGTCGCCCACGTCCTTGCTGCCGAACTCAAAAATCTTGTTGATATATTTTGCTTCGGAGTGGTCCAGTGCTCCCTCGCCGACAGCGTTCTGTACCAGTGTGCGTACCATATCAACGGTGATGATGTTGCCATGCGAACGTTCTCTGCCGACGATGAGCGTGGTAAAAAACTCCGAAACCGTTCTCACTGCCCAGCGAACCGGTGTTGTCAGGCGGGCAAACAAATCGATTGGTTTACTTTCAAAGGTGGCAAAGGCAATATTATTTTTGATGGCAAGTGTCTTAGGTGTGATTTCGCCAAATATCAGCAGAACAGGCACCATGACGAGGATATTGAACAGTTTATTCTCCGCTCCCATCACTTCAATGATCATCGATGCGGAAAGCACAGAGGCCGCAACGTTAACAAATTCATTGCCGATAAGAATGGTAACGATCAGCCGTCGTGGTTTACTCAGCATATCCTCGATCAGGCTGATTCTGGGATTTCCATCTCTGCGCATCTGCTCAAGATGTATGCTGTTCAATGAAAACATTGAGGTTTCTGAACTGGAGAAAAAACCCGATAGAACGAGCAGGAAAATGAAAAGAATCAATTCCACCCAGAAAACCAGTTCCACCTACAGCTACCTCGTTACAGTTATGTGACAATTATGTTACAGGAAGATTAAAAGCCCTGTTAACAAAAGTCCAGTGAAACGTTTTCGTTACCGGGTCGACGTCAAAAAATAAGCAAACAGTTAAAAAGCTGCATTCGGTCGGGTTTCCGGTTTCCTGTATTCTGGAAATAACAGGGTCCACTTGCCCCCTGTTAGTGGTGCGCGATTTGTTTATTGGTAACCATACCTTCAGGCAGTTGCCGCCGTCAGCAGAGAAAATTCCCGCGAATATCCTGGCGAGCAGGCTCAGGCGCCTTGAAACCAGCGGATTAATCCGGCGTGAGCTGTGCCAGGAACGTTCTCGGCGTTATGCCTGTTATCTCACTCAAAAAGGGCTGGACCCTGAACCAGTAATACAAAATCGTCTGGAACGATTTTGAACGTGCGAAGCGCGGCCCGGAGGGTGGAGGGCAGGATGCCCGTAATAATCACCATATGACTGATTACAAAGACAGAGATTGTCTAGCGATCGCTCGCAATGATGTGAATTTCTCTAAAGTAAGCGCTATTCTCAACTTATATGATATAAAGCTAAACTTCGTGCTTTGTAACCAAACTGTTTCAGTAGATAGACCATGACTTTTATAACAGATATAGTTTTCAAAAACGTTCTTGAATCGCAGATATCAGCGATCAAGGAAATGGCCATGCTGAGCGCCGGGATTAAGGGTGCAGCATCACTTACCTGGGGACTGCCATCTTTTCGTACACCGGAATATATTCGTCAGGGCGTGAAACAGGCGCTTGATGAAGATACCGATGCCGGTAAATATACCTTGCCCGATGGCCTGCCCGAGTTGCGCCAATTAGTGGTGGCAGAACATCAAGCCAGAACCGGCGTCCAGCTTGATGCAGATGAGAATGTTATGATCAGCGCGGGCAACATGCAGGGATTGAACACGCTGTTTCATACCATGCTTGATCCGGGTGACGAGATTATTCTAACCGATCCGTGTTTTGCATCGCATATCCAGCAGATTAATTTATTTTCGGGTATACCTGTTTACTGGCCGCTGGATGAAAACAATAACTGGTCGCTGGATATTGATCTGTTGCCGGATTTAATTACTGCCAAAACCCAGGCGATTGTGCTGGTCAGTCCGTCCAATCCAACCGGAAAGATATTTTCTGAAGATGAATTAATCCGTGTTGGTGAAATTGCCGTGCAGCACGGCATACTGGTTATCCTGGATGACCCGTATAGTGAATTTCTTTATGATAACCGTAATAAATATTTTAATCTGGCAAGTGTTGAAATATTCAAAGAGCATATTGTTTATCTGTATTCATTTTCAAAATCTTATGCCATGAGCGGCTGGCGGCTGTCTTACATGGTAATGCCTGCGGAGTTAAAACATGAGGCACTCAAGGTACACGATGCAACGATGATCTGTGCGCCGCGTATTTCCCAGTTGGCGGGCATTGTTGCTTTAAACCAGGCCTCCGATCATAAACAGGTATTTGAATCAATTCTGCATCGCCGCAGAGAACTCATCTGCCAAAGACTTTATCAGGTGCCACATGTTTTTTCAAATCAGAAACCCGAGGGCGCCTATTATGCTTTTCCAAAAATAATCGCTGAGCACACGAGTTC
>JAJDNP010000049.1 GCA_022340645.1 Gammaproteobacteria bacterium
CGGCGCAAATTATCCATTTCTGCCACAGCTCGAAGATACATATCCCAGTTTTCACTGGCTTTTTTTTGTGCGCTTTCCAGCTGTGCCTCAAGGCTGTCCGCATTTTTTTCTGGTGACTCCAGTTTTTCTTCACCGGCATGCTCGTCTTCCAGCCTTTCCTCTGCAGCGTGTATGTCTTCCAGTTTATCCTGCTCCCTGGTTTTCACGCCTTCATTTTCCGTGGTTAAAACTTCGTCATTATCTTGATTTTGCGCTGACATATTGAATCTCTACCTTTGTATTCTTAATCTAAAATATTGATTTAATTTTCTGTATTCTGCAGTCTATGGTGTCAGTTTTCTGCTTTTCAAGTGCAGCCGGGCATTATATTGATACCCGGGTGGCCACACTGGCGACTGCTACCGGCCGCTCCCCAGGAAAACCATCAGCGGCTAGCCTCCAAGCGCATCGCCCAGCAGGCGGGCCGTCAAATCAACAACCGGTATCACGTGGTCATAACTAATGCGTGCAGGCCCGATAACTCCCAGTACGCCCAGGGGTTTACCGTGCACCGAATATGGCGCCGTAATCAGACTGCAATCATCAAATCCCTCAAATCCTGCCTCATGACCGATAAATATTTTTACACCTTCACTTTGAACACAACGATCGAACAAACCCAGAATTTCACGTTTTCTATCAAATATCTCGAACAGGTGCTGCAGCTGGTCACGGTCTTTACTGGCGCTATAACGAACCAGGTTTTTTTCGCCCTGTACGATGTATTCCGGTTTTTTTGCGCCGTCATTGGTGAGCGCCTTGTTGGCAACTTCAATCGCCGTTTTCATCACATTATCAACATCCTGGCGTGTACGGTTGAGGTCGTGCAGCAGGCTATCCCTTATCTGCTCGACATCCTGCCCGGTAAACTGCCGATTGAGATAATTTGCCGCAGCCTGCAATTCAGCATTGCTGTACTCTCGTTGCAGGTGGATTACCTTGTTCTGTACATCCTTTTCATTCGTCACCAGAATCGCCAGGACGCGCATTTCAGGTAATGGTAAAAACTCGATATGACGAAGTCTTGCATGGGACTGTTTCGGTACGGTGACGATGCCGGCCATGTGCGTCATCTCCGAGACCAGCTGCGAAGCCTGGCTGACCAGCTCGTTAACATCCTTGTCCGGATGAAGCTGCTGCTGTAACTGGTGAACCTGCCGATCCTCTATTGGTTGTACTTCAAGCAGGCTGTCGACAAACAGGCGCAGGCCCAGCTCCGTAGGCACACGACCCGCTGAAGTGTGCGGCGCAGCAACCAGGCCTTTTTTTTCCAGTCCCGACATCACATTGCGTATGGTTGCCGAACTGATATCCAGCCCGGCATCCTGGGCAAGCTTCCTGGATCCGACCGGCTGGCCGTCACTGATGTAACTTGCCACTAATTGTTTCAGCAAAGCGGCTGCGCGTTGGTTGAGTACGACTGGTTTATTCAAAGTTTTTATGGCTATCTGCGGTTGATGATTAGCACTCTACTACCCTGAGTGCTAAATAAGAATTATGGTATTAATCGAATTAACGGTCAAGAAAAACACAGCAAAAGCTTTTCACCGCAGAGACACAGAGAACACAGAGTTGATATTATTTTTAGATATCAAGTGCCGTAGGCACATCAATAATATGATATACGCTTTTCTCTGTACACTCTGTGTCTCTGTGGTGAAAAAATAGCTTTTAATGTTATTTCAGAGATAGCGTATAATGCGCTTTTGTTACCGCCTGCTCACCATCACCGCTATATGACAGATTCACCTTCAGCTCGTATTCGAGAAATCCCCTACAACTATACTTCCTATTCCGATCGTGAAATTATCATTCACTTCCTCGGTGAAGAAAGCTGGCGCATCATTGAAAAGCTACGCGGTGAACGCCGTACGGGGCGTTCCGCTCGCATGCTGTTTGAAGTACTTGGTGACATGTGGGTAATCAAGCGCAACCCGTTTGTCTCTGACGATTTGCTCGATAATCGAAAGCGCCGCGAAGCCCTGGTCGATGCACTAAGGCACCGTTTGAAACAGGTAGAACTGCGGGCCGATGGCAACACGGATGCCTTAACGATACACGGCAATTGCTTAAAAGCCGTCGCCGGGTTTGAACAGGATTTGCTGACGCAGATCTCGCTACGTCAAAAGACAGTCAAAGCCTTAAGCAAAATTACTTCGATAAATAATATTGATTTCAGCGGCCTGGCGCGAGTTTCCCACTCAACCGATGCCACCGACTGGCGTGTGGCAATGCCATTTGTCGTTATTAAACCGGACACCGAGCAGCAGGTTGCCGCCATAGTGCGGGCATGTATAAAACTGGGTTTAACCGTTATCCCTCGCGGCGGCGGTACCGGTTATACCGGCGGCGGGATTCCCCTGCATCCCAATACCGCTGTTATCAATACCGAGAAACTGGAAAATTTAAGTGAAATAAATCAAATTGAGCTGGCGGGCGTCAGCGGCAAACATCCCGTCGTCGAATGCGGCGCCGGGGTCATCACGCGCCGGGTATCTGATCTGGCCGATTTACATGGTTATGCCTTTGCCGTCGATCCGACCTCCCAGGATGCATCCACAATCGGCGGCAATATAGCGATGAATGCGGGCGGTAAAAAAGCAGTTGTCTGGGGAACCGCACTGGATAACCTGGTTTCGTGGCGCATGGTGACGCCGGATGGTTTATGGATGGAAGTGGAACGGCTCAACCATAACCTCGGAAAAATCCATGAACAGGACCAGGTCACATTCAGAATTACCCGTTATAGCCGCGATGGCAAAACCCGGACGGGGGATGCCGAGCTGCTGCAGTTAGCAGGCCGGGATTTTCGTAAAAAAGGACTGGGTAAAGATGTAACAGATAAATTCCTGTCAGGTCTGCCGGGTATTCAAAAAGAAGGCTGCGACGGTTTAATCACATCTGGCCGGTTCCTGTTACATAAAATGCCCGAGCACCAGCGCACTATCTGTCTTGAATTCTTTGGTACGGATATTGCCGAGGCGGTCCCCGCGATCGTGGAATTAAAACAGCTGATCGATAACAATAAAAATGTACTGCTCACCGGGCTAGAGCACCTGGATGAGCGTTATATCAAGGCAGTTAAATACACCACCAAGGCTTCCTCTTCCGAGCTTAACCAGGCAGGCGTTATACATGCAGGCAGACCCAAAATGGTACTGCTGGCAGATATCGCAGCAGATAAAGAAGCCGATGTTATAACGGCAGCGGATGAAGTAGTTAAAATCAGTAAAAAAAGAAACGCGCAGGGATTCATCGCAGCAAGTCCCGAAGCACGCCACCGTTTCTGGCTAGACCGCGCCAGAACAGCGGCGATTTCCGCTCATACCAATGCGTTTAAAATTAATGAGGATGTTGTTATCCCGCTGGAGCGGCTGGCTGAGTACAACCGCGGCATCGAATGCATCAATATAAAACAGGCCATAACCAACAAAATTAAGATAAGTGAAGCAGTAACGAATTATTTAAACGGCAACCTGGAAGATGTCCATGAAGATGATGAGTATGCGACAAGTGCTGAAGCAAAAGAAATAATTCGCAATAAATGCGAAACCGCAAAACAGCTTATCGCTACCAGAAAACAACGCTGGGCTGATATTCTTGATAACCTGGAAAGACCGGCGAACGAAGTAAAATATCTATTACTCGAGAGTGAACAGCAACATATCAAGCCTAATGACAGGTTAATTGACCTGCTGCTGCGCCGCGACTGTGTTATTTCGTATACCGATGAAATCTATCGATCGCTCAGCGAGATATTTTCCGGCCAGGATTTACAGCCCGTTCGTGAAAAATTCAAAACGATACATAAGGACATCAGGGATTCCAAATTATTTGTCGCCCTGCACATGCATGCCGGCGACGGCAACGTGCACACTAATATACCGGTACATTCCGATAACTACGCCATGCTACAGGAGGCCGACAGGGTTGTTGATGAGATTATGGCTCTGGCCCAGTCTCTCGATGGCGTTATTTCCGGCGAACATGGCATCGGTTTAACAAAAATACAGTACCTGGAACCTGAAAAGCTTGAAAGATTCGCCAGCTACAAGAAAACTGTCGATCCTGATCAGCACTTTAACAGGGGCAAGCTGCTGGCAGGTTCAAACCTGGAGCTGGCCTACACACCTTCCTTACGCCTGGTGCAACAGGAAGCGATTATCCTCGAAGACAGCGAACTGGGTGAGCTGAACGACGAAATAAAAAACTGTTTACGCTGCGGCAAGTGCAAGGCCAAATGCATGACCCATATACCTCGCGCCAATCTGTATTATTCACCTCGTGACAAAATACTGGCAACCGGTCTGGTAATTGAAGCATTCCTCTATGAGGAACAAACAAGACGCGGCATTTCACTTTCGCATTTTGATTCCATGAATGACATTGCAGATCATTGCACTACCTGTCATAAATGTTTGGCGCCCTGCCCGGTCGATATCGACTTTGGCGATGTGTCTATCCACATGCGCCATTTGTTAACCAGGCTTAACAAAAAGAACAGTAATCTCGGTACCAAAGCGGCGCTGGCTTTTCTCAATGTTAAAAACCCGTTGACTGTCAAAGCCATGCGTACCGTACTGGCCAGGGGCGGTTTTAAAGCAATTAATGCAGGCCATTTCTTTGCCAGAAAATTTGCGCTGTTAGGCAGGAATAATCGTATTCCGCCGAGCACCACCGGACCTGTCAGTCAAACCACACAAATCGTTAACCTGGTGCGAAAACCTGTTCGTGTACAGGTGCCGCGCAAAACCAGCCGTGCCCTGCTTAACCTGGAAGACACAAATCATGTTGCCATTATCAGGGATCCCGAGATTAATTTTGACGATGCAGATGCGGTATTCTATTTCCCCGGTTGCGGTTCAGAAAGACTGTTTAGCAAGGTAGCCATGGCAACATTGCACATGCTGTACGAAGCAGGTGTGCAGACGGTATTGCCACCGGGTTATTTATGCTGCGGTTACCCGCAGGATTCAGCAGGCCTGCGCAGTAAAAGCCGCGCGATAACCACGGAGAACCGTGTATTGTTCCATCGTATCGCCAATACGCTTAATTATCTCGATATAAAGACAGTGATTGTTTCATGCGGCACCTGCATGGACCAGTTATTGAAATATGAATTTGAAAAAATATTTCCTGATTGCCGTTTGCTGGATATCCATGAATACCTGATGGAAAAAAATATTACGCTGAAAAACACCGCGGCCACTGAATATATTTATCATGATCCCTGTCACACGCCGATGAAACAGTATAACCCGGTTACCGTGGCGTCCAGCCTGTTAAATAAAGCGGTTACCGCAAGCGACCGCTGCTGTGGCGAAGCCGGCACACTGGGTACGGCGCGGCCTGATATTGCAGAGCAACTGCGTTACCGAAAACGTGAAGAACTGACGAAAAACATCAACGGCATCACCGGCAAAAGCTTTGTCAGGCACAATGAAGTAAAACTCCTGACTTCCTGCCCCGCCTGCCAGCAGGGACTGGCCCGCTATGCCGATGATACCGGCCTGACGACCGATTACATTGTGGTGGAAATGGCAAACAAACTCTATGGCAAAGACTGGGAAAAACAGTTTATTGAAAAAGCAAACAATGATGGAATTGAAAAAGTACTGTTATAAATAAGTATTACCTGACGACATGATTTTTACAAATAAACGCGAATTAACGCAAATCGATATATTCCATATCCATCCATTGACAACCTTTTGTTACTATTAAACATGCTGAAAATATATAGTATTAGTGATCAGGTTTCATAAATTTACCAACGGGCAAACGTACTGATAACAGACTGACAAAAGCGAATTTAGCCGCGAAGGACGCAAACAGCGCAAAAAAGCAGTTTCGTAGGGTGCAATAAGTGCAACGCATTGCACCGAATGAAAATCTACATTCAAAACATACGGCGCAATGCCCG
>JAJDNP010000067.1 GCA_022340645.1 Gammaproteobacteria bacterium
GTGGCTCAACCGCCCCACGATTGCATAAATGACTATATCCTATATTCAAATACACCCGGCCAATATTCAAATCCGCCGCGCAGACTGGGGAAAAGATCAGGCAGACCTGGCAAATATGCGCCGACGCGTGTTCATTGAAGAGCAGCATGTACCCGAGGAGCTTGAGTGGGATGAATTTGATGACACCGCAACGCATTTCATTGCCAGCATCGATAACCGGGCAATTGCAAGTGCACGGCTGAAACCCGATGGCCAGATAGGCCGTATGGCTGTGCTGGCCGAATACCGACACCAGGGAGTCGGCAGCAGGCTTTTATATTTTGTATTGCAATCTGCCGCCTCGCTCGGCTTGAAACAGGTGTATCTTCATGCTCAGCTTGCAGCACTTTCTTTCTATGAAAAACAGGGATTTAAATCACAAGGTGATATCTTTTATGAGGCAGATATCCCGCATAAAAAAATGCAGCTGAAAATTTAACCTATAATCAGAAAAAATGCTCCGATATTAATACCCTGATATATTTCGAACATCGATTCTCATTGTAATGAATTACAAACCAGGCGAAAAAAGCAAAAACATACCAATCGAGTCAGTGGATGATTATAGAAACGCTGCGATTTCCCTGCTGAAACAGGCGCATCGCGGCATCGATATCTTTACCCCTGACCTGGAAGCGGAAATATACAATCACCAGGAAATAGAACAGTCCGTATTTAATCTGGCAAAAAGGCACCCAACAACACGCATACGAATACTGGTACAGGATTCCACAGCCGCCGCCCGTGATGGACATTGCCTGGTCAGGCTCGCACAGCAGCTCTCAAGCTACGTATTTATACATACACCCTCAGATGATTATAAGAATGAACATGGCGCCTTTGTTGTGGTTGATAACACAGGGTTTATCCATCGTGTTTCAACAAGTGACAGGACTTACAGAGCGACCGCAAATTTCAACGCACCGCAGCGCGCGGCTGAACTGACCGGCTTTTTTAACGAGGTATGGGAGCATAGTTCAGCTGACATAAAGACGCGACGTCTTTATATATGATGTGCTCAAGTCTGCCTGAATAAATCACTTTCATCAAACCGGTAATGAACACCATCAGTGTCCAGCTAAAGCTTTTGCGCAATCATGTATTAGCCCGGGGCCGGAATAGACAAAGCCTGTATAAATCTGCACCAGGCTGGCGCCGGCTTTTATTTTTTCCTGCGCGTCGTATGCCGATAATACTCCGCCGGACGCGATTACCGGTATTTTATTATCCAGCGCTTTCACCAGCTGTCTCAGCACTCTTGTTGATAACTCAAAAACAGGTTGACCACTGAGACCGCCTGTTTCGCTGGCCAATTGCTGGCAAACCAATGACGCCGGCCGGCTGTTCGTCGTATTGGTTGCGATCACGGCATCAATCTTTGCCGCCAGTAACCTGTCTGCAATATCCCTGATTTCATCCGCATCAAGGTCAGGTGCAATTTTAACGGCGAGCGGCACATAATGCTGGTATTGCTGGTATAACTCGGCCTGCCTTGATTTAAGCTGAGTCAGCAAGGAAGTTAAGCCTTCGCCATGCTGCAATTCCCTTAATCCCGGCGTATTGGGTGAAGAGATATTGATGGCGATGTAATCCGCGTAAGCATAAACCTTCTGCATGCAGGCCAGGTAATCATCAACCGCATTCTCAAGAGGTGTGGCCTTGTTTTTACCGATATTAATACCCAGTACACACCGCTTCTGCCTGACCGCGTTACTTTTATCAATATTATTGGCCAATGCGTCCACGCCTGCATTATTAAATCCCATACGATTAATAATAGCGTTGTCATCTACCAGGCGGAACAGCCTCGGCTTCTTATTTCCCGGCTGGGCTAATGGTGTAACTGTGCCCACTTCAATAAATCCAAAGCCGCACTGTGCCAGTGCATCGATGTGTGCGGCGTTTTTATCCAGGCCGGCCGCCAGTCCTACGGCGTTGGGAAATTCAATACCCATAACAGTCACCGGCGCCTCGATGCGTTTTTTCAAAAACAGCGACAATAAACCCGCTGATTGCGCAAGGCTTAAAAACTTTAATGAAAAAACATGGATGGTTTCAGCATCAAATAAAAATAAGATTTTTCGAAATAATGAATACATAACTCTCAACAATCAGTTGCAAGGGATCTCAGTCTTGTACGTTCCTGTCATCTAGCCGCCATTCCCGGCGTGGCGCCGGTCCTGCCATGAGAGCTATCGATGCTGCATGTTCTGTAGGACCGGCTCCCGGCCGGGAATTACTGGCCCCAAATAATGCAATCAAACCGCTTCAATATGCTGAACGATTAACTGCAGCTTGCGGTTGCCTCTAAATTCGTTAACATCAAGGCGGTAAACAATACGTATATCATTCTCGCCTGCCGGCAAATCCTCATTGGTTTTATTAAAAGCGATTGCCTCAAAGCATTCGCCCGTGTCCGCTTTCGCGAGTTCCAGTTTTAAATGTTTTTCGCCAACGATACGCCAGTTTAACACTTTAAAAACGTCGTCAAATACGGGCTCGGGAAACTGCTGACCCCAGGGACCGGCAAACTTAAGCTGCTCCGAGGTTTCAATCGTCAAATAGCGGGACGCTATCGAGCCATCCGTTTCCCTGATATTGTTTAAATCCTCCGGTTGCAATAGCAGACTCACCTGCTTTTCAAAAGCCTGTTTGAACTGTTCAAATTTATCCTGCCTGATGGTTAATCCTGCCGCCATGGCATGGCCGCCAAATTTGTCAATTAACTCGACCCGCTGTTTTGAAATGGCATCAAGCACATCCCGCATATGCAGACCGGCGATGGAACGCCCGGAGCCTTTTATTTCGCCATTGCCTGCATCGGCAAAAGCAATCACCGGACGATGAAATTTTTCTTTTATCCTCGATGCCAGCAAGCCGACTACGCCCTGGTGCCATTGCTGATCGTATAATGCCAGAGCGACAGGCATGGTCTCGCCGCTGGCAAGCTGCCTTATCTCTTCCTCCAGCAATACCGAGGCCTGGTCAAGCATATCACCCTCAATCTGGCGGCGCTCCAGATTCATCTGGTTCAGCGTCGATGCATACTGCAGTGCCTGTTCATAATCATCGCTTAACAGGCACTCGATGCCGACAGACATATCATCGAGCCGCCCTGCAGCATTGAGCCGCGGGCCGACGACAAAACCGAAATCCTGTGACGAACATGCTTCTATTGATTTACCTGCTATGGTCAGTAAGGCATTGATACCCGCGCAGCCCTTATTTCGCCGGACACGCTGCAGGCCGGATTCAATCAATACCCGGTTATTGTCATCCAGCGGCACAACATCCGCTACCGTGCCCAGCGCCACCAGGTCGAGATAATTCGCCATGTTCGGCTCGGGCCGATCTCCGTCAAACCAGTTGTGTTCTCTTAATGCTGCGCGCACTGCCAGCATCAAATAGAATGCCACGCCGACACCGGCAATGTTTTTCCCGGGAAATTCGCAACCCGGCTGGTTCGGGTTCACAATGGCGGCCGCCTGCGGGAGACTGTCGCCTGCCAGGTGGTGGTCGGTAATAACGACAGCAATATCCAGCTCATTGGCGCGCTTTACCCCGCCTAGACTCGAGATGCCGTTATCCACGGTGATGATCAGTTCCGGTTTGACTGGCAGGTTGGCTGCAAACTCGACCAGTTCAGGACTTAGACCATAGCCAAAATGAAAACGGTTGGGTACAAGATAGTCAACGTTAAACAGGCCAAATGCTTTTAGTGAGCGCAGCACCACGGCACTGGCCGTTGCACCATCTGCATCGAAGTCTCCCACCACAAGAATCCTCTGCTGCTGCATGACCGTATCGGCAACAATTTTCGCGGCAATATCGATGTTCTTTAGCAGGGAATAATCAAGCAGGTCCGTCAACTGGTAGCTAACCTGGCTTAGCCGGGTGATGCCGCGGTTGGCATATATTTTTTTCAACAGGGGATGCAGATCACTGCTCTGCAGTTCTTCGCTGATCTCGGCACTGCGGCGAACAATGAAACAGGCATGCGCTGCCTGTTTCCGGGAATCCTGGTTAGTAACTGTTGACATGTTCTTCCAATTTTTGCTGCCGCCAGAATTTCATACCATCGTATTTTGAAATCTGGTACTGCTTTTCGTTACAGGGATACAGCATGACCTTGATATTATTTTTATTCGCCATTTTAATGACTGGATAAATCCACTCGTCCAGTACTTCGCTCAGACTACCCAGCCAGGGTGTGACATCGGTATAATTCACCAGCTGCTCGAGATCTCCCAGGTGCAGCACGTTAACGGATTTCTCTGCCGAACTTAACAAATAATCCAGGTATTCATCAACAGACGCCGTCAGCGGCAGATAGTCACATTGTACATGACTTGCCAGGCCTTTAAATACATCATCATCGCTGCAAACACTTGTCACCCGACAGCCGGCAGCTTCCGGCAGTTCGCCAGAGCCATGAAACCAGAGGCTGTTGATGGCCGGCATACCCCGGCGTTCTCGTATGTCATTGATATCATGCGAATGCATTAACATTTGTGCTTCGGTCATGACCTGTTTCCAGAAAGCCGAAGAATCCCCTTGCGGCAAAATATAATTCACATTTCTGCCGACAGCATCGCTCAATGCAGTTGTGTTTATCAGGATCCTGTCCTTGCTGGCCACGAACCAGCTGTTTATGCCTTCGCGAATAAAACAAAGGCCGTCCTGTTTAAAATGCGCATTCAATACATCGCACAAAGCTGCTGCTTCACTCTCACAGATATCAAGGTCGGCGCTGGATGTTAATATCGCGCGCTCCAGATCAGCCTGCAAATACACAGGATCGGCACACATATAATTCATTGACGCTGCATATTTAGCTGTCGCCAGTAAGCTTAAAGCCGCGGACGGAAAATCACCGTCGATGGACAAATCAAAAATTGAAGCAAGCACATGATGAATGCCTGGTGAAGATGCAGTGCAGGAAGCCCGTGATAAAACCTTGATCCAGCGGCTGATATCGGGGTTATTTTTTAAAGACTGAATTTCAGCAAGCGGCCCGCAGAGTCCGGGAACAATAATATGCAGTTCCGAGCCGGCAGCCATGCTGTCAGCGGGCCCCGGCAGTTGCCGTTTGCTGCTGGCGCCGAATCTCGTACAGACAAACGGCAGCCGCCACCGAAATATTCAGGCTTTCAACGGTACCCTGCATGGGTATCGATACCAGTTCATCACAGGTTTCGCGGGTTAACCGCCGCATTCCTTTGCCTTCAGACCCCATCACCAGGGCGAGCCGTTGGCCGGCACTGGCGCTGTAGATCGTCTGCTCGCAGTCGCCGCTGGTGCCGATCACCCAGACATTGCTTTGCCTGATCTGCTCCAGTGCCCGGGCCAGATTAGATACCATGATATACGGCACTGTTTCCGCACCGCCGCTGGCGACGTTGCGAATAACCGGGGTTAAGGCGGGACTGCGGTTCTTTGAAACAATCACCGCATCGACCCCTGCTGCATCGGCGGTGCGCAGGCAGGCACCGATGTTATGCGGGTCCTGCACCTCATCCAGCACCAGCAATAACACGGACTGTCTTTGCAGAATAGCATCCAGCGAGAGCGTCGTTGTACCGCCCTGGCGTATATCGGCAACCACACCCTGGTGGCGTGCGCCAGGGCATTTTTCTTTTAACCTTTCACTGCTAATCGCCTGAATGGAAATACCTGAATTCCTGGCGAGATTAAAAATCGTTTTTATGCGGTTATCATTGCGGCCCTGCTGCACAAAAACCTGCAATATATTTTCCGGCTGATTTCGAATCGCGGCTTCTACCGCATGAATGCCGTAGATTATTTCGTGTGGTTTTTTTTTCATGTATAACTATTTATCCGCAAATGAACGCTAATTTACGCAAATGTGCCTTTTTGTTTTACATCTCACTCCTGATGCCATGAGATCACCGGTATTAATTTTGAATAATAAAAAATTGATTTTATTTGCGTTTATTGGCGTTCATTTGCGGAAAGCCATTCTGTTTAATGTTGCGAAATAAGTTCAAAATCAATCTTGCGGTCATCGATGTCGACACGTGTCACGCGAATGCGCACGTTGTCATTCAGACCGAACTGGATGCCCCGGTTCTCGCCAATCAATAAATGCGCTTTCGGGTCGAAAACATAATAATCTTTCGGCAAAGTGGTTACATGAATCAAGCCTTCAACATAATGTTCCTTCAGTTCTACGAATAAACCAAACGGTACCACCCCGGTGATATGCGCATCATAGCTCTGCCCGATTTTATCCAGCATGTATTCACATTTAAGGGCGAACTCGGCATCACGAGTGGCTTCATTGGCGCGGCGCTCGTTGTTTGAGCAGTGCTCTCCCATCAGCACCATGCGCTCCTGGCTGTACATGTAATCCGTTCTTTTTCTTCTGTGAATAATATGCTTCAGCGCACGATGCACCAGCAGGTCAGGATAGCGGCGAATCGGCGAGGTGAAGTGTGCATAATGCGTCAATGCCAGGCCAAAGTGCCCGGTATTTTCAGCCTTGTATATCGCCTGCTTCATCGAGCGCAGCATCAGGTTCTGGATCATATGGTAATCATCGCGGCCTTTTATCTGCTCGCTTAATTCGGCAAAATCGTTCGAGCTGATTTTTCTTGAAGGCGCCCCCAGCTTTAAGTCCAGGTCAGCAAGAAAGCTGCGCAGGTCTTCAACTTTTTCATCGGTGGGGTCTTCATGCACGCGGTACAGGCAGGGATATTTACTTTTCGCGATATATTTCGCCGCGCAGACATTGGCCGCAATCATGCACTCTTCAATAATTTTATGTGCCTCGTTACGCACCGAAGGGCGGATATTCCTGATTCTTTTGTCATCCGTGAAATCTATAATGGTTTCCGTGGTATCAAACTCAATGGTGCCGCGCTTAACCCTTGCCGCTGCCAGCGCCTGGTACAAATCATTCAGGTTCGATATGTGCGGATAGATATCCGCTGGTATTTTGCCCGTGCCGTCAGCTTCCAGCGCCTGCGCCACCTTTGTATAGGTCAGCCTGGCATGTGACCGCATCACCGCTTCCCTGAACTCGAAACTTTCTATTTCGCCATGATTATTGATATACATCTGGCAGGCCATGCATAAACGATCGACATCCGGGTTTATCGAACATAAGCCATTGGACAGCGATTCCGGCAGCATCGGCACCACGCGTCCCGGAAAATAAACCGAAGTTGCACGCTCGAAGCCCGCTTCGTCCAGCGGCGATGCGATGTCTACATAATGCGCGACATCCGCGATGGCGACGGTCAGCTGCCAGCCTTTACCGTGTGGCTCGCAGTGCACCGCATCGTCAAAATCCCTGGCGTCTTCGCCGTCGATGGTAACCAGCGGCAGACCGCGTAAATCCAGCCTGCCCTTCTTGTCATTTTGTTTGACCTTATCGCCCAGTTTTTCAGCCTGGCTGACGGCCTCTTCGGGAAACTCGTAAGGGATGCCGTGGTTATGAATGGCAATCTCAATTTCCATGCCCGGCGCCATGTGGTCACCGAGGACATCAACGACTTTCGCCACCGCCTCTCTTCGTTTGGTCGGCTGGCTGGTAATCTCAACCTTGACGATCTGGCCGCTTGATGCCGCGCCGCGCATGTCTGCTGGGATAAGTATATTCTGCGTGATGCGCGTATTGTCCGGCACGACATAGGAAATGCCATCCTCGATAAACAGGCGTCCAATCAGCGTGTGATTGGCGCGTTCGATCACGCTGATGACGGAACCTTCCAGCCGGCCGCGGCGGTCTACACCGGAGACAGTGGCGACCACATGGTCGCCGTGCAACACGCCGCGCATCTGTTTTGCGCTTAAAAACAGGTCATCGCCGCCTTCATCCGGCACCAGGAAACCGTAACCTTCAGCATGCGCGATGACATGGCCGCGAATTAAGCGTTTTTCATCCACCGGCAGATAACCGCCGCGGCGGTTCTGCACCAGCTGGCCATCACGCACCATGGCTGCCAGGCGGCGACTGACACCCTCCTGCTGCTGCTCCGGCACCTGCAGGGTCTCATACACCGATGACAGCGTCATCATGCCGTTTTCCTTGATGGTGTTAAGCAGCAGGGTACGGCTGGCAACCGGGTTGTCGTAACGTTTGGCTTCCAGCATCGCTTCCGGGTCGATTATTCTTTTTGAATTATTTCTGCTTGAGCGATGGCCGGCAGATTTTTTTGCGACGCGTTTTTCAGCTACCGAGGTTTTAGGTTTACGCTTTTTTGACAGCTTCTTTTTTGTTGTCTTGCCTTTTAGACTATCCTTCACCTTTTTAGAGGAGCTGGATTTAGTCTTTGTCTTTTTTTTGATTATCATAATAAGTAATGGCCGCTATGAATCCGGCCAAGGTAATAAAAATAGATATGGAAAATAACTTCATAACAAATTGACAATGAGATTTCCGCCTTGTATAGTTCGCCGCTTGAAATTTCATCACATGCCGAGGTGGCGGAATTGGTAGACGCGCTAGCTTCAGGTGCTAGTGGGGGTAACCCCGTGGAGGTTCAAGTCCTCTTCTCGGCACCATCTTTTATCGCATTATATCGCGGTTTTTCTTAATAGACCAAAGATTTAGCAAAGATTTCCCAAAGATTTCCCAAAGATTTCAAATAATTGACCTGCGTTGCAAGCCGTTAACGATGGCCTTGTTCAGGAATTTTCTGCGAGTCTTTCCCTGATCAGGGTTTTAAGTTTCTTTCTGCAGGTAATCGCCTTGCATGTTTCCGGAGATTCACAGCATAAGTTTAGATCGCCAATAGCATCATCGTCTAAATGCAGGCAACAGACCAGCGCAATTTCTTCTTTTTCAAGCTCGGATTTTGCTGCACCTAACAGTTCCATTGTATTGCAGCCTTCAACAAAACGTTTTATTGCAAAAAAGGCAATGTGGTCAAAATCGTAATTCCCCAAACAACGCGGATTATGACATGTCATGTTTTTTCACCATATTATGTTACAGCTTTAATCTTTTCCGGAGTGCCAGCATAACTTTTAGCCGGCTCCGGGTGGTTGTCTTATAAATATAGTGAAGCGAAGTTTATGCCAACATTAGAATTGTATTTATATTCAATGACTTACACTTTGCTGCAATCAACACATTTCTCAATGTGTCAGTTAATCATACAATTTTCACGATTTTTACAGCGAATTTGAATGCCTGTGATAACGCCGGCTGGCAAAAGATTTGTCCGCTTCTGCTGCCTGATTTCTTATATCGGATATTACAACTGTACCAGCTGATTGCAGGTCAGGAACATTGCGTACCACATTATCATTGAAAACATCTAACTGCTAACTTCACCCCACCGAATCAATTTTCTAAAAAGCGCAAATTCTGCCACAAGCGCGCTCTATATGAATATGATATATATAGCGAACTTTCTTAATTAATCATATGATTTGCAATAAGACTTTAGTAGACAATCGATTTTCTGGCAATGACCGGAAAGACAAGTTTGTGAAACTTGCAGCTGGGCCGGTTTTCCGTTCGTGCCTTATATTGATTACACTATCGCTTTCGGGTTGTTTTGAAAATGTTCCTTACAGACGTGAATAATAATACATATGTCGTTGCTTCAGATAATATAGCGGCAATTATTATTTTTGGCTGCTTCCGCCTGGAAGCTACACCATCACCCCTGGCGATAGCCAAGGCGGGACTTATACACCGGCTGAATCAACCGTCATCATCACGAACAGTGATGTTGCAGCCATTGATTCTGTAAAAAATATTCAACTGAGAAGGCGTGATTTCATGGCCACAGCCTGGTGATTTTTTTATATTCGCGAGATATATTAAGCGCTTACTTACAGTTACCTGGAGAACGGC
>JAJDNP010000082.1 GCA_022340645.1 Gammaproteobacteria bacterium
ACCGTTATCATGCTGTGAAAAAACACGCCCACGTTAAAAACACGTACGCTCAGACAGTTTGCACAGAAAACTCATGATAACGGCACAGCCTCAATGGCTTGTTTAAGGTGGATTAAAAGTCAAAAGAAAAAAGCAGTTCTAAATCCCGTAAGCGGACCCTCATACATTCACATCAGCAGGGAATATGCAGCCACAAGCAGACTGCCAGGAAAAACTAATTTTTTCCGCAAATGAACGCAAATGCACGCAAATAATAAACATTGTTAAAAACGATTACATGTTTTTAAATATCTGTGTTCATCTGCGTTTATCTGTGGATAATCTATTTTTTGCTTTTAAATATTTGTGTTTATTCGCGTTCATTTGCGGAAGAATCTAAAAGTTTTTTCTTTTTCACCAATGGACGTTCAGGGTCGATTTTTCTTATTCAAGTAATTTTCACGACAGTCCGTTTCACAAATTTCAGCACGTAGAACGCAAAATAAAATCCAGACAAAACAATCTATTCTCTGCGCCTCTGTGTCTCAATGGTGAAAAGCTTTTTAATGTTTTGTTCAATGAATATTAAAGTTATCTTTTTTCTTATTAATAATACTTGACTGTTTTACTGGGTATTAGTAAAATTAACCTAGTAAATTAGTCAGGAATACGAGGTTATTACATGCGTTTATCAACAAAAGGTCGTTATAGTGTGACTGCAATGCTGGATTTGGCGATTCACGATAAGGCTGGTCCCGTTACATTGGCAGATATTTCACAGTGTCAGGGTATCTCTTTGTCCTATCTTGAACAGTTATTTGCCAAATTACGAAAGAGTGGTCTGGTAAAAGGTGTACGCGGTCCAGGAGGAGGCTACCGACTGGCGCGGCCTGCTTCAGAAATCAGCATTGCTGAAATAATTTGCTCAGTTGATGAAAATGTTGATGTTACCAATTGCCAGGGTAAAGGCAATTGCCTGGAAGGTGAAAAATGTTTAACCCATGATTTATGGGTAGATTTAAGTGAAAGATTGTATGAATTTTTATCTGGTATCACGCTGGCACAGTTCGTCGAACGGCCTGGAATACCAGAGTTGTCAATGCAGCGTGATAAGATGATCGGTCGATTTGTGCTGGCGAAAAAACAGGCTGAAGCAATCAATCAGGGCGTGTTCAAAATCAGCAAAGGCATGGACAGCCAGGGATTCGCGAGGTAGTAGCTATGGCATACGGCGAAAAAGTCCTGGATCACTACGAGAATCCAAGAAATGTTGGCAGCTTTGAAAATGCTGACAATATCGGTACAGGCATGGTCGGCGCACCGGCGTGTGGCGATGTCATGAAACTGCAGATTAAGGTTAATGATAATGGCGTTATTGAGGATGCCGTGTTTAAAACCTACGGCTGTGGCAGCGCTATTGCTTCAAGTTCACTGTTGACCGAGTGGGTTAAAGGTAAAACCCTGGAGGAAGCAAAAGCAATCAAGAATACTGATATTGCTCAAGAACTGGCATTACCGCCGGTAAAAATTCATTGTTCTGTACTGGCAGAGGATGCCATTAATGCTGCTATTAGTGATTACCGGAAGAAACAAAATTAACTGGATCCCCTCCCCAGGGTTCAGTATTTAAGTATCAAGCCCGATTTCTCGGGCTTTTTTATGCAAGCTAGTCATGTCGTCCGTCTTCGTCGTTTGTTTATTGTCTAAAAGATTAATGACCAAAGACTAACGACGAAAGACAATTCGGGTATAATGCGCACCATTTGTTAATTTTCGAGGAATTGCCGTGTTAGAGTCTTATCGCCAACATGTTGCCGAACGTGAAGCAGAAGGTTTACCGCCGTTAGCGCTAGATGCCAAACAGGTGGCTGATCTGGTTGAGCTGATTAAAAACCCTCCTGCCGGTGAAGAAGAATTTTTAATCGATCTGCTTGTGCATCGAGTACCTCCCGGTGTTGACCAGGCAGCTTATGTGAAGGCGGCGTTTCTGGCTGACGTGGCAAAGGGCAATACACAGTGTAATTTGATTGATCCCGTTCGTGCCACGGAAATTCTGGGCACCATGCTGGGCGGCTATAATATTCAGCCGTTAATAGAGCTGCTGGATAATGACGCTACTGCCGATGCGGCAGCCACGGCATTGTCTCATACCTTGCTTATTTATGATGCCTTTCATGATGTCGCAGAAAAAACGAAAAACAATGCAGCAGCGGCGCGTGTTATGCGTTCATGGGCCGATGCCGAATGGTTTACATCAAATCCGGAACTGGCTGAAGAAATTAGCGTTACTGTTTATAAAGTCCCTGGCGAAACCAATACAGATGATTTATCGCCTGCGACAGAAGCCTGGAGCAGACCGGATATTCCGTTGCACGCTAAATCCATGCTCATCAACAAGATGCCGGCTGAGAACGGCAGGGGGCCGCTGGACGTCATAATCAGTTTAAAAGAGAAAGGTCATCCCATCGCTTATGTCGGCGATGTGGTAGGCACAGGTTCATCGCGTAAGTCTGCAATTAACTCTGTTTTGTGGTGCATGGGAAATGATATTCCATTCGTGCCTAATAAACGGGAAGGCGGTGTAATTTTAGGCGGCAAGATTGCACCGATATTTTTTAACACGGCGGAAGATTCCGGTGCGTTACCTATTGAGTGTGATGTGTCGTCAATGGAAACAGGCGACGTCATTCGTATAAGGCCGCTTGATGGCGTCATCCTTAACGAAGCGGGTAATGAAATTTGCCAGTTTAAATTGAACCCGGCCACCATGGCTGACGAGGTTCGTGCCAATGGCCGCATACCATTAATCATTGGTCGTGGACTGACTGATCGCGCACGCAGCTTTTTAAATGAAGGACCATCTGATGTGTTCCTTAAACCGCAGCAGGGAGAAGATACCGGTAAAGGTTTCACCCTGGCACAGAAAATTGTCGGCCGCGCCTGTGGTGTTGACGGTATTCGTCCGGGGACATACTGCGAGCCTAAAATGACCACGGTAGGCTCACAAGATACCACCGGCGCCATGACACGGGACGAATTAAAAGAACTGGCCTGCCTGGGATTTTCTGCTGACCTGGTGATGCAAAGTTTCTGTCATACCGCGGCATACCCCAAACCGGTTGATATCAAGCTTCAGCACGAATTACCCGATTTTATGCACACCCGAGGTGGTGTGGCATTGCATCCCGGTGACGGCATTATTCACTCGTGGTTAAACCGGATGATTCTGCCCGATACCGTGGGTACCGGCGGTGATTCACATACCCGTTTTCCCATGGGTATCAGTTTTCCAGCAGGTTCCGGCCTGGTTGCATTTGGTGCGGCCCTGGGTGTGATGCCGCTGGATATGCCGGAATCGGTTGTGGTTCGTTTTAAAGGAGAGATGCAGCCGGGTATCACTTTACGCGACCTGGTTAATGCTATTCCCTATGTGGCAATACAGAAAGGTCTGCTGACCGTGGAAAAGAAAGGCAAGAAAAATGTCTTCAATGGCCGCGTGCTGGAAATTGAAGGTCTGCCCGAACTGAAAGTTGAGCAGGCGTTTGAGTTATCTGATGCCTCGGCAGAGCGTTCCGCCAATGGCTGCACTATCCATCTCGGCAAAGAACCCGTTATTGAATACCTCAATTCAAACATCACGCTACTGAAGTGGATGATAGCAAACGGCTACGAAGATAAACGCACACTGCAACGCCGTATTGTTGCCATGCAGGAATGGCTGGAGAAACCAGAACTGCTGTCAGCCGATGCGGATGCTGAATACGCCGAAGCAATCGAAATCGATCTGAATGAAATTAAGGAACCGCTACTGGCCTGTCCAAATGATCCCGATGATGTCAGGCCGCTTTCCGAAGTCGCGGGCGTCAAGGTTGACGAAGTCTTTATCGGTTCATGTATGACCAATATCGGTCATTACCGCGCTGCAGGCAAAGTACTGGAAAAGGTTAGCAGTCTGCCGACACGCATGTGGATTGTGCCGCCGACTAAAATGGACGAACACCAGCTAATGGAAGAGGGCATCTACAATATTTTTGGCCGCGCCGGAGCGCGCACGGAAATACCTGGCTGTTCCCTCTGCATGGGCAACCAGGCACGCGTGGCTGACAATTCAACAGTGGTTTCCACGTCAACGCGAAACTTTCCCAACCGCTTGGGTAATGGCGCTAATGTTTACCTGGCATCGGCTGAATTAAGTGCAGTTGCGGCTACCCTGGGCCGGATTCCAACACTGGAAGAATACCTTGAAGGCGTTAAAAATATTGAGCCCATGTCTTCAGAGATCTATCGCTATCTGAATTTCCATCTATTGTCAGAGTATCAGCAGGTGGCAGACGAAGTAAAAGTCGAATTTAGCTGATGCCATGAAATTGATTCTGTACATTGCCTCTGGAGGAGCCTTCGGTGCAGTTATGCGTTATGGCGCCTCTGTTGGTGTGTACTCTTTGTTAGGCCGTGGCTTTCCGTACGGCACGCTATTTGTCAATGTTGTGGGATCAATGTTGATGGGCGTGTTGAGTGTGGTATTGCTTGATCGCTTTATTGTCGAGCCTGAATGGCGCGCCGCGATACTGGTTGGCCTGTTGGGTTCATTTACTACCTTTTCCACTTTTTCAATCGAAACGCTCAATTTACTGGAGCAGGGCGATATGATGAAGGCTTTTGCAAATATTGCACTGAGTATTATCATGTGTCTGGCTGCTGTCTGGTTTGGGATCGTTCTGGGAAGGCAATTATGAAAATTACTGTTGCACGTATTTATATTCACGAAGGCAAGCATATCCACGAAAAGGTTTTTGAACGCCTGCATGATGATCATAAGGTAAAGGGGGTAACGGTTTTTCGCGGTATAACAGGTTTTGGGAAATCGGGACATGAACATTCCAGCAGGCTGCTGGATATGTCATTTGACTTGCCAGTCGTTGTTGAATTTTTTGATACTGAAGAAAATGTACGAGTGGCTTTAGCTTCGTTATCCGACCTTGTTCCACCTGGACATATGATCACCTTTAAAGCTGAGTTACCTGATGTATAGGGCCTGTTAACTATGCTTGACCCGAAACTTATAAGAACCGAATTGTCTTCTGTTGCCGAGCAGCTTAAAAAAAGAAATTTTGAACTTGATGTTAAGGCACTGGAAGACCTGGAAAACAGGCGTAAGCAGTGCCAGGTTGAAACAGAAAATCTGCAGAACGAACGTAATACCAAATCAAAATCGATCGGCAAGGCCAAGGCGGCTGGTGAAAATATTCAACCTTTACTTGATGAGGTGGCCGGCCTGGGTGAAAAACTGGATGCTGCTAAAGCTGAACTGGCCGATGTGCAGCAACAGTTGGACGCGATATTGATGGGCATTCCCAACCTGTTGCATGAATCTGTACCAGTCGGCAAAGATGAGGATGATAATGTCGAAATCCGGCGCTGGGGTGAACCCAGGTCTTTTGATTTTGAGGTTAAAGATCACGTTGCCCTCGGAGAAAATGGCGAACTGGTTTCCGGACTGGATTTCGAGACGGCAAGCAAGTTAACCGGTTCACGATTCGTGGTTATGTACGGTCAAATGGCGAAACTGCACCGTGCCTTGATCCAGTTTATGCTGGACGTGCATACCCGGGAACACGGTTATACCGAAGTTTACGTACCATATATTGTTAACAGTGACAGCCTTCGAGGCACCGGGCAGTTACCGAAGTTTGAAGAAGATCTGTTCTGTGTTGATAAAGAGGTCGGTTTTTATTTGATACCCACCGCTGAGGTGCCGGTGACGAATATTGCACGGGGTGAAATTCTCGAAGCCTCGCAGTTGCCGCTAAAACTGACCAGTCATACGCCATGCTTTCGCTCTGAAGCCGGCTCTTACGGCAAAGATACACGAGGCATGATTCGCCAGCACCAGTTCGAGAAAGTTGAAATGGTGCAACTGGTCAGTGCAGACATGGCATGGCAGGCGCTGGAAGAATTAACCCTGCACGCTGAAGCCATACTGCAGAAACTGAAATTGCCTTATCGGACAATAATACTATGCAGCGGTGATGTCGGCTTTTCTTCCGCAAAAACCTATGATATCGAAGTCTGGCTGCCAGGGCAGCAGGCTTACCGCGAAATTTCATCATGCAGCTGTTTTACCGATTTTCAGGCCAGGAGAATGCAGGCGCGCTGGCGCAATCCGGAGACCGGTAAACCGGAATTATTGAACACAATAAATGGCTCCGGCCTGGCTGTTGGCAGAACCCTGGTTGCAATACTGGAAAATTATCAGCAGGCCGATGGCAGTGTGCTTATTCCTGATGTGTTAAGACCTTATATGGATGGCGTAGAAAAACTTTAGTTTTTAGAGTTAAAAACTTATTTATCCACAGATGAACGCAGATAAACACAGATAAACACAGATAAAAGCTTGTTATTAATTTATAAACAATCTGTGTTTATCCGCGTTCATCTGTGGACCAACTTTTTGATTCTTTGTAAGAAGTTGAAATTATCCGAAGAGCCAGCATGCAAAATTTGCCTGACAACCTGTACAGCGTTGAATCTGTTGTCCAGCTTGAACAAATAGCCATCAATCAGTACGGCATTCCCGCCTATGAACTTATGAAACGCGCCGGTGCGGCGGTTTTTAATGCTTTGCAGAAAGATTATCCCCACTGTAAAAATGTCCTGGTGTTATGCGGGGCAGGCAATAATGCCGGTGACGGTTATGTGGTTGCCAGGCTTGCCGGAGAGGCCGGGTTTAATGTTGAAGTGGTCAGTCTGATTGAGCCAGCAAAGCTGAAAAATGAAGCCATGCTTGCCTATCAGGACTGGTCAGGTCTTGCAGAAAACAGCCAGGCGGATTTGTGCTTGATTGATAAAGCAGACATTGTTATTGACGCCTTGCTCGGTACCGGGCTTGCCCGCGATGTTTCAGTCGACTGGGCGCAATGGATTAATGCGGTCAATAATGCAGACATGCCGGTGATCAGCATCGATATTCCATCGGGTCTGCTGGCGGATACCGGCGCCATTGCCGGTGTTGCCATTGAGGCAGATACCACGGTCAGTTTTATCGGCCTGAAACAGGGTATGTTTACCGCACAGGCAAAAGATGTCTGTGGTGAAGTTGTATTTAATGATCTGGGCGTACCTGCTGAGGCATATTCACAAGTCGAATGTAATACGCGATTAATAAAGCAGGTAGACTATTCACTGTTAGTACAAAGAAAACCATCATCACATAAAGGCAAATTCGGCCATGTGTTAATTGTGGGCGGCAACAACGGCATGCCGGGTGCGGTGATTCTGGCGGCAACAGCGGCTTTACGTGCCGGCGCAGGGCTGGTTACGATTATTGCTGCACCGCAAAACAAGACGGCAATCAGTGCTGCCGTGCCGGAAGCAATGATCAGGACCTGCGGCACGGGCACTGAAGATAATGATGTAATCACTGCGCTGTTTGCTGAATCTTTTATCGATAATGTCACGCATGTGGCTGTCGGTATGGGGCTGGCTCAGGACGACTGGGCAATTAATATACTGCGGCATTGTCTGCTGTTGAATAAACCAATGTTAATTGATGCCGATGCCTTAAATTTACTGGCAAAACATGATTATCTTTATTCTTCATTAACGTCAGCTAATCCACTTGTTATTACGCCGCATCCAGGAGAAGCTGCTCGCCTGTTATCAAAAATTAAAGATACTGGTACGGCTGATGTCCAGGCTAATCGCTTTGCAGCAGTGAGACAGCTCTATGCTTTGTTCAATGACGATGCTGTACGCACCGTGATATTAAAAGGCTCGGGAACATTAATCTATGACGGCAGTACAACTAAAGTATGTGGCCTGGGCAATGCGGCCATGTCAGCACCGGGAATGGGTGATGTATTGAGCGGTATTGTTATTGCCTTAATGGCGCAGCATTTTGAGATGGCCGCTGCCGCTGAGCTTGCTGTATGTTTACACGCTTCAGCAGCAGGGCTGGTAAGCCAGGGTAAAACACGCGGCCTGCTGGCTTCAGATATAATTGCAGCATTGCCAGAGGTGTTGCAGTGAACAGATACAGGCTTGCATTTGCGATAGTGTTACAGGCAAAACAAAATGCCGGGAAAGCAATCGCTTATCATGGCCTGCTGATTACAAATGAATAATCAGTTAATAAAACACTGCTATCTGGCAGATGAGACAGAGCAGGTTGCTTTAGCTAAAAGAGTCGCACAACAGCTGAAATCATCATTTGTCATGCTGCTGAAGGGCGATCTCGGGGCGGGTAAAACAACATTTGCCAGGGGGTTTATTCAGGCAAGCGGCTATGATGGTGTAGTAAAAAGTCCAACCTATACACTGGTTGAACCTTATCCGATCAGTTTTCAGCGGACGTGTTATCACTTTGACCTGTATCGTCTTGCCGACCCCGAAGAGCTGGAATTTACCGGTGCAAGAGATTTTTTCAACGATACTGACGTCTGTCTGGTTGAATGGCCTGAAAAAGCGGAGGGGTTTTTACCGTCCGCGGACTGGGTTTGTGAATTCAGTCACCATAAAACAGGCAGAAATCTGGTCATTTCGTCACTGACAGAAAAAGGTAATAAGTTGATGTTACAGGTCTTTTCTGACTTTTAACTATAACAAAGTTCTGTATCTGCATAAAAAATATAAAGAAAATTAAAAAAATACTTGCATTATTTTTTTTTTTTGCCACAATACAAATACACGAACTTGGCAGCTTCACATTATAATAAGGGCACGATGGCAGTATTTCTGTGAACTATGGAAAATGATCGTCGAAAATTCTTGAAAAGTATCGCTGGACTAAGTGGTCTGGCTGCTACTGGTTTACCCGGTTTTGCATCGGCTGCGTCAGAAGCCGTCGCCGAGGTTAAAAATATCCGTCTTTCAAAGAATACGGGTTATGTCCGTCTGGTTTTTGACCTGGACAAAAAAGCCAACTACTCAGTTTTTACCTTGCATGATCCTGAACGTGTCGTGCTGGATATCAAAAAAGCAAAAATGCCGCACGGACTGGTCGATCTGGTACAGGCTGATTCCCTGATTCGCAGTATACGCAGTGGTGTGCGTAATGATGAAGATTTACGCGTGGTATTTGATTTAAACGAAAAGGTCACACCTCGCAGTTTCCTGCTGGCGCCCTCTGCCAACTCAGAGCACCGACTGGTGCTTGATTTGCATGACAACAACAGGCCTTCCACGGTAAAAAAATCAGAACAACGTGATGTCATTATTGCAATCGATGCCGGGCATGGTGGCAAAGATCCGGGTGCATCAGGCCGTTCCGGCACACTTGAAAAAACGATTACCCTGCAAATAGCAAAACGCCTGGAAAAAGACATTAATAAACAGCGTGGGATGAAGGCTGTGCTTATCCGGAAAAATGACCGTTTTCTGCATCTGCGGGACCGCATAGACAAGGCGCGTGAAAATCATGCAGACATGATGATTTCGCTGCATGCAGATTCATTCCCTGATCCTCGTGCCCGTGGTTCATCAATTTACGCATTATCAGTTGACGGCGCCAGTTCTGAAACTGCGCGTTTATTAGCAGATAAAGAAAATGCCTCTGATTTGCTGTTTGGCGATGTTGATCTGGTTGTTGAAGACCAGATGGTGAAAGAGGTCCTGTTTGATCTGTCGTTGACAGGAACCATTGAGTCCAGCCTGGATATTGGAAATGAAATATTAAGTCAGATTAAAACAGTTAACCGTGTACATAAGAAAAAAGTTCAGCAGGCCGGTTTTGCTGTATTAAAAGCACCAAACATACCTTCGGTTTTAATTGAAACCGCGTTTATTTCCAACCCCAGGGAAGAGAAAAATTTACGCGCCGCGTCGCATCAACAGAAAGTCGCCAGCGCGATTACTCGCGGCGTGGCCAGTTACTTCCAGAGAAAAGCACCGCCTGGAACCTGGCTTGCAGAAAATGAGAACAGAAGCTCGTAATGAAGAGGTGAAGATTTAGTTTCATATAGAATACAAGTACAGAAGATTGGCATGCGCGCTGCATATTGATTGCTGTAAGCCTGGTAGCAGCTCAGGTAAATAAACTCCAGTGAGTTAATAATATATAAAAATAACAATAAATGTTCTCACGGAAAACTGCTAATGACCCTGCAAAGGGTCATTTTTTTTGGTTAAAAATTTACCTTTATTCTTTATCAATGCTTCGGCCAGGTGATTCTATCGTAATCGATTTCCCGGTCTTTATGCCTGGAGAAATCGACGGCAAGGTTTAGCTGAAGAAAAATCAGCAATCATTTGCTGTGGGCAAGGTAGAGGTGCAGCTGTTGATGCGTCTGCACCAGTTATCCAGACAGTGGAAACATGCTATGACGGTTTCTATATCATCGGCAAGATTCCGTTTGGATAATACCATCTGCGTATTTCGAAATCACTGCTGGATAAGCTTCACCTGCGGCCGGTAAGCGATGAAGTTATCAATCTAAATTCAGCTGATCCATTCCAGAGCGGTTTTGATTCTGCCTTGTACTCGAAACAGGAGTGACGAGTACTAATTACAGGTGGCTGCAGCGGACAGAGCCGATGTTATATTAGCTATATCTACCTAAACTCCATAAAAGGCCGTGCTATGCGGCCACAAAATCTGCATATAGCCATGCATTTTTATTGGCCAGGTAACATAAACCACGAAAGACTGTCTGCATTCTGCCGCTCAAACAGTGAAGGGCCGTCGCTTTCTACTCAATGATGTGGCTGGCCCAAATCAATAATCGGCAGTCTTTAATTTAAGCTGAAAGCATTTCGATTAAATTCGGAATTTGCTCCATGGCACTTTGACGCCCGCGTTCTATTTCCTGATCAGGGTGTGAAAAGTCGTTCCATTGTCGGAATCCGGGCATGGGATCGATGATCAAATCTGCATATTGTGCCTTGTATTGGCGTAGATAATAGGCCTTTATTCTGATCGCCCAGTCCAGCATGCCAATGACCGTATCGGGCTTTTTATTCGGGTTGGGGCGGGCGCCTACATCAACGGCGACAACAAGTTGTTCTGGTTTTGCGATCATTTTTGCCTCCTTGGCGGGTAGTTCACAAGCCAGTCCTCCGTCGACAAAAAATTGCTCATTAATATTAATCGGTTCAAAGACGCCCGGTATCGCCATGCTGGCGGCAATGACCTTTGTCAGGTCTCCTCTGGAAAAGATTTCGGTTTCGCCGCTGGGAAAGCGAACACTGGTAATGTGGAGGCCGATTTTTAAGTCAGCGAACCCCTTGCCATCACATAAGTTGTTTATGATGTCCAGCAATGCCGCCGAGTCGGTCAAAAATGATCCTGTGGCGGCACGAGTATAAAGTACGGATTCACGGGCAGCAGCGGTCAATTTGCCAAGCCATGTATGATCGGTCGTTTCGGCTTCGGTTAAATGGGGTAATTCCAGGTGGCTAAATGCCTCGGAGGTAAGAACCACTCTAACCCGCTCAATAACAATTTCGATACTGCCAGTGAGCGCATACATACCGCCAAACAGGGCGCCGATACTGGTGCCGACAATGGCGGTTGGTTTTAGATCATGCTCTTCCAGCGCCTGAATCACGCCGAGATGTGCGAGTCCTCGTCCGCCACCGCCCCCCAGGGCAAGTATGAATTCTTTGTTGTTTCTGTTTGTCATGGCATTTTTTCTAAATCAAAGGCGCGGGAATGTGCGATAGCGCTTATTGTTACTTCCCGGGACTGCCTGTTATTTGTTTGCATGATGAGACCAGCTGTAGCAACACGGTCATGAGCAAAGTTTTAGTATGACATATATTACTGCAATAAAGATCTGCTGCCTGGGCTGGATATTAAACTCGCGGTACCTGACGAGTATGGTGCCAATAACCTGCCACAACCCAGATCCCCTAAAAGGTAATAAAATCGCTGAGCAACCTCAAGGGTTTCATCTATAGTAACCGCCCCACAGACGACCGATTGACCAGGAAGCAGTGGAATGTGTGCTAGCAACAGGCGGAATGATTTTCCGCCAGCCATATTTAACCCAGTCATATTTAAAAAATTGTGACAAACCGATAGCGGTACTGGTCGATATATAATTAGAGGCCTTGCTCTCTCTCGCGCCATTACACCAGGTTATGAATTGCTGATTATCAGAGTCCGGCAGCACGTGAACAGTCCTTTGGTATAGGCAAGGTGGATGTACACAGTTACTGAGTGATTTTGATTTTACCTTGCAGTCGAAAGAGGAATGATGCGAGCTAATTTCAGGTGGTTGCGGTGAGCAAAGCAGATGTGATATTAGCTATACCTACATAAACTCCGTTTAATCTCCTGTAGATGGTTATAATATGCCAATGAACAGCAAACAGGAAACATACAGGTTGTTTTTTGCTCTATGGCCGTCAACTGCTGTCAGGCAATCGATTGTTGAAACGTTTTCTGTCGTTTCCCCCAAATTAAAAGGCCGTGTTATGCGGCCACAAAATCTGCATATTACCTTACATTTTGTTGGCCAGGTAACACAAACCACTAAAGACTGCCTGCATTCTGCCGCACAATCAGTCAAGGCGCGTCGCTTTCAACTCAATTTTGATTCTTTTGGCCATTTTTCCAAAGCAAAAATATTCTGGATGGGATGCAGTGAATCACCCGCTGAATTGACAGAACTACACAGCAAACTTGGTGCAGCAATCGAAAACTGTGGTTATCGGCAGGAACAGCGCAGTTATTCACCGCATATAACGCTGATGAGAAAATGTGTGAAACCGGGTCCCGGGCAGATGGATTTTTCTATTCCGTGGCCTGTTGATGAGTTTGTACTGGTTGAATCAGTTACTCATCAGCAGGGTGTGGAGTATCGGGTGATTAATAAGTATTCGTTATCAATATAACGTAGTAACACAATGTTAACAAATGGCCTCTATATTCTCCTTCATTTATTTTTTTATACTTCCATGGGTGATTGTTGTCATATGCTGAAGAAAAAATATAACGCCTATTGTTTACGCGAAATGCCATCACATCTTGAAGAACTGGACCTGGAGGATGCCATTCGCACACATCTGCTATAAAGCAGCTTTACAGCACGTTACCGATACTGAATGATTAATGTGATATATATTGTCGCCGGGTTAATAAAACAACAAATTCAGGGAAATTATTCACGCCAGTGAGCCTGGTAAATATGCCATAGATCAATAAATCAGTTGATTATTGGCGTAT
>JAJDNP010000131.1 GCA_022340645.1 Gammaproteobacteria bacterium
AAATTGGGATTGCTAAGGTCGACTGGGTTGGTAGTGGTGGAGTATGTGAAGGTCCCGATACCGGTGGAGCTACCCCCGCCAAACATGGTGACAAGCCCCTGCAGGCAGTCGCCGCATACAGATGTTGTCATTCTAGTGCCGGTTAGGAGTTCAGCGCTTATGCTCCGTGTCCAGCCGACGCGGCCACCCAATATATTCATGACGGTATTGTTACCAGTAATGCCAGTAGGATTGGTTACAGCGCCATTCCCAGTGGTTTCATCGATGACAGTCTGGGTAAAATTAGGAGACTCGAAATCGTCGATGATAAATGGCACTACCTCGGCGTTTGCCATTGGTGCCATAAGTAATGTCGCGAGTATCGTTATTGATGAAAGTACGACCCCACGAGCTTTCTGTTGAGCTGTTGTTATTGTCTTCGTTTTCATATCCTCTTCCTAATGAAATTTATTACAAAAATTAATTAAATATTTTTAGATATTTAGGAATTTAAATTTAATAATTTATGAATTTACTTCGTTAACAACATACGAATCAGGATTAGGCTTTACGTCGTGCTAAACCGGTTCTTGCCAGTCCAGCCAACCCAATAAGACCAGAACCGAATAACCACGCAGCAGCTGGAATGGGAACTATTGTCTGACCAGCAGTTACGGCTTGCACCTCAGTGCTATATGACCAGAAGTCTCTGGAGCAGCACAGTGCTGTATCGCCTGGAAATCTTTTGAAATTCCAGTTGGATGATGCGAATAACGGGATGCCGCTTGAGGTACTCACTCCGGCAACGTCAGGCGTTCCGATGATGACGTCATACAAACCATTGACTGCCTGGTTTGCAGGATTCGTTAACGTAAAACCGGAGAACTGCACGACTTCATCGATCTGCAATAAACCGTCACCGGATATATCATCAAAGCTCAGCGTAAAATCAGTAAAGCGTGCGTCGGTACTGGTTGCTGTAATATCGATAAGTGCGGCACTGGCGTTAAAAGATGCCGTTGCCAGGCAAGTACATGCAGCACCTGAGATTAATTTACTAAACATTATCCTTCCTCGATTAAGTCCTTTGCTCGCTATCACATAAAAAGAGCGCCAGGCATGCCGAAGCAAGCTTAAAGTCAATGGTCATTCTATAACCATATTTATTATCTATATCTGTCAACCATGAAAGGTTTTTTCCTTTGGAAGTTGCAGGATCTAACCTGGATTTATTCATGATAAACGCTCCACTGTTAATTCAGCCTGGTTTAATTCGAATAGTTTGGAGTGTAGGTCATGTCACAGAAAAGTGCGGAAACTTTGTTTATTTTTCGACAAATGGTTGTTTACTTTTCAACAAAGGTATGACTATTGCAATTGACAGAGATTTATTATGGACATCCAATACTTGTTTATTAACATGTATATTCAATGACTTATATTATATTGAACAGAACCGGTCGAATGTAATAATGCAAGTTGGCGACTGTAAAGAAAAAGTGTTTCATATGACGAAAGTTAGACTTAATTTTCAACACTTGCGTAATCAATTGCGGTTAAGATGATCGGGATGGCCCGTATCTTCAGGGCGGTTATTTAAATAGCTGTCTTTTACCCACATTGCCAGCAAGCCACTCCAACACTGTCAGATTTTTTTACACACGGCATGCCATACATAATTGAATTATGGGCTAACTTGTTGATACGCTGAAGATTAACAATTGCGGCATGAATATTGCTGGTTACCTGCTATTTACAGTCTTTCGTTGTAATTCCAAAAATAGAGGAACCGGGTAATGGTCTTGAAAACACTCACTCGCGCTGCATGCGTCTATTTGGCTATGGTATCTCTTAATGCCGGTGCAGCACTAATCGATATTACAGCTACCAGTACTGACACACGCGTAACTGATTTCACGCTGAGGTTCGATGATATATCCGGTGATGGTTTATTGCAGCTTGATGAAGTGATGGAATTTTCCGGATTTACCCTGACGAATCCTGCAAATCCTGCAAGCGATGGAGTTTATGATGTCATCATTGGCACGCCTGACATTGATAGTATAAGTACTGCAAGCGGTATCCGGCTATTTGCATATTCAAACTGGAATTTCAAAAGATTCGAGGGCGATACCGCACTCTGCTGCTCGAGTAATTCCTGGACATACAGCAGCGCTGAGTCGAGCCTGGGTTCAGATACAGTTGCAGTTGCAGCGGTACCTGTTCCTGCTGCTTTCTGGCTATTCGGTTCCGGACTCATTGGTTTATTAAGACAGGGGTTTAATAAGACAGGCTGTAAACAGAAAAAAGATTTAATGACTGCCAGAAAACAATGAAAACAGATGTTTCATGTCTTCTCGGAAAATGTTCAGGGTTATAAATTCAGTTTCAGCACCGTAAATATAATCATGCATTACAAAAAATGAATATTTTTAATAACCACCACATATAAGTCCAATAAATATATCTCACTATGCAGCAAAATTCGTATCAGCAACTACAATTTAGCAAATCAACATTTGAACAGCTTGCCTTGATCGATGAGTCACCGTAGCTTTATTGATGTTGAACTTAACACCAACGATAGCCATATGTGACACGCAAGATGTATGGCATAGGCAATCTAATTCAGGTTTTAATTTATACTCAGGACAAACTGTATGAATATAACTCATCACTTTTTTAAAGTACTGACACTTGCACTTACTCTATCTTTAGTCGCATGTATTGAAGGCGGCGACGGTGGCTTGGCAGGCATGACAGGAGATAACATGCTAACTGGAACTGCTGCTGCCGGTGCACCGATTATCGGCCAGGTAACGGTTAAAGACGCACTTGGCATTGAAAGGTCTGTTACCATCGAGGCAAATGGTAATTACAGTATTGATGTTAGCGGCCTTACAGCACCCTATCGCCTTCGTGCTGAAGGCACCGTAGGCAACAGAACATACAGGTTGTATTCATACGCTGAAGAAGCAGATATTGGCGGCACGGTTAACATTACGCCGTTCACCGACCTGATCATTGCTAATGCTGCCAGCCAGCTTGCAGAAAACTATTTTAATAGCACTAACCCGGCAACGCTGGACCCGGTAGTAATCGATGAACAGGAGGCTGCGCTCAAGATTAAATTACAGGGTGTATTTAATGCTTTAGGTGTCGACGCTGCTGTCAGCCTGCTCTATGATTCATTCAGTACTGACCATACAGGTCTGGACGCTGTACTAGATGCCGTGAGAATTGAACCAAGTACTGTTGAAAACATATATACCATCCAGAATTATATCGCAGGTACAAGTATCACGGATAATGTTATGGAACTGGCCGATACAGGTACTTTGACCTGCGCAACCGAGTCAGGATGGGATGCTGCTGCTGATGGTGGACTTGGAGCGCCGATAGTACCTTACAGTTTTGACGATTATGAGACAGTAGTTAAAGATTGCGGCGCTATCGACGTGAGTATGGTAAACATTGCTGGCAGTGCCTTTACCAGTGGAACCGAAACCATCACCTTAAACGACACAGGCAAAGCGGCAACAGTTAATGATCCGGAAACTGGAACACTTGTGGACACTTCCGATGGCTCTAATATTACATTCCATTGGTATGTTGAACAGGCAAGCTGTACTGCTTGTACCCACTCCTATCTTGTACTTTACACAGATTCAAGTATTGATTCAGACTTACCATCACTGTTCTGGTATCAACAAACAGTCGCTTTAACCGGTATTTCAGGCGCTAACGGTGAATATTACAGTTTTGTAAGCTATGATGAACAAAGCAACTATAGCGACATAGACCGATCCAGCGGTATCGATGGTCAAATCTGGCATGAAACACAGGTATTAAATTAATCGTAACAGCCTGTTATTTTCAACGACTAAAAAGCCACCGCCAGCGGTGGCTTTTTTATGTACACTAATCAAATAAAACGATACGATTATTAGATATTTCTCTAATGAGTTTGCAAATCTTGAAATATTACCTGGCCATAGATCAGGGCACGCATGCCAGCCGCGCCTGCCTGTTTAATGAAACGGGTGTGCTTGTTTCTGAGCACAGTAAGAAAATCAGTCTGAGACGTATCAGCAGCAGTCATATCGAACAGGATGCAAACGAGATATTAAGCTCGGTAAAAGAAGTTATTCGCAAGATACTCACTAAAACAGCTGATAAAGAAAATATTGCAGCATGCGGCATTGCCATACAACGCTCGTCTGTTGTTGCCTGGACAAAGGACGGTAACCCCGTAAGCCCGGTACTTAGCTGGCAGGATACTCGTGGTGAACAACAGCTGGCAAAGCTGCAGAAATATGAAGCCGAGATCCAGCAGGTTTCAGGATTGCCTTTATCGGCGCACTACGGCGCCAGCAAGCTGCATTACCTGCAGGATAAAGCCAGCATTCAGGGTATAGCGCTGGATAAACTCAGGCTGTCGCCGCTGATCAGTTACCTGCTGTTTCATATTCTGGAAGAACACCCTTACATCGTTGATCATAGCAATGCCCAGCGTACCCAGCTGTTTGGCTTGCATGAGCTGAACTGGTCAAAGCGGCTCACCGAGTTATTTAACGTTTCCATGCAGTATCTGCCTGACTGTGTACCGGTATTGAAGTATACAGACAAGGCACACGGGAAACTGGCAGGTACAGACATACCAGTCTGCGCTATCAGTGGCGATCAGAATGCAGCCATTTTTGGCACCGGCCTGTTAACTTCTGAAACAGCATTCGTAAATTTTGGCACGGGTGCATTTATATTACGTTTATTGTCTCGCTACAGCACAAGTGAAAAACAGCTTAGTGGTATTGCCTGTTCAGATCACAACAATGTCCGGTATCTGCGTGAAGCCACTATTAATGGCGCTGCCAGCGCACTCACCTGGCTGGAAACAAATTACAATGCGAGCGATATATGGAAACAGTTACCCGACTGGTTGAAGATGATCGAAAATCCGCCAGTCTTCATTAACACCATCGGCGGACTTGGCTCGCCGTGGTGGCGCAGTGATATTGCAGAAAAATTCATCCTCACAGAAGAATCACCAGCAACCCCGGCAGAAA
>JAJDNP010000021.1 GCA_022340645.1 Gammaproteobacteria bacterium
GCTACAGGATACTGATAGGTAATTGCACCCAGGTCATAACCAAAGCCACCTACTTCGCCACCATAACCGGCATAAACGTCCATTTCATAACCACCGCCATTAACATTCCCAAATGCAACGTTTGAAACCCAGGTGCCAACATAAAAACCAGAGTCGTGGGCCCAGTCAATACCACCTGAACCAGCGGCTTGATCATTAGTTTGAGTAAGACCACGCCAGATATAATTTGAAGATATAGCAGCATTAGCAGTCAATTCAGCAGCAGCAATGCCACTGGTTAAAACGGAAGCAACCGCGGTTGCCAGAACGATAGATTTTTTCATGAAGTTAGACTCCCATAGTCAATTAAAATAAATTACAGTTTTTTGTGAAAAACCTACCTCATGAAAGCAGACATCGTGCCAACTCCGAAACATATATATAATTCAGTATCTTACATAATTTTGTTGTTTTTTAATTTTGTACAGAGCATGTTTTTGCACCATAGTAGTGCACCCATAACACGGCTGTAACATTCTGGTGCATGCTTAAATGCAATTATTGATTTACAATAAATAACTTTCTCAGCACATAATTGGCAGGGTTATATATAAATATGAACGAAGCGATAGAAGAGTTAAGCAGGCGTATAAGTTCACTTATACCCGGTGATTTGAAGCACATGCAGGATGACTTCGAGAACAATATCCGCAGCCTGTTACAGTCATCGTTGTCGAAAATGAATCTGGTCACACGAGAAGAATTCGATGTACAATCAGCCGTACTCCGGCGGACTCGTGAAAAACTTGAACAGCTGGAGAAAGAAGTAGAACAGCTGACTAAACAACTGTAGCTGTAAATTTATTTACACGACGGAGGCAACTCCGGGCGCATTGTGCGAATGAATTCGCATTGACATTTTCTAACATCTCAGGGAAGGGATAAATGCAACTCGCTACTGTATACACCCGCGCATTAAATGGTATCAACGCCGCCATCGTTACTGTTGAAGTCCACCTGTCGAATGGTTTGCCTTCATTCTCCATCGTAGGATTGCCGGAAGCTGCCGTAAGAGAAAGCAAGGACAGGGTCCGCGCCGCAATTATTAATTCCAGTTTTGAATTTCCTGCGCGCAGGATAACCGTTAACCTGGCACCGGCAGATTTGCCCAAGGATGGCGGGCGATACGATTTACCTATCGCTCTTGGAATTCTTGCGGCCTCTGGGCAACTTGATAAATCAGCACTGGAGCAATATGAATTTCATGGCGAGCTGGCGTTATCTGGTTTATTACGCGAAATAAATGGCAGCCTGCCGGTTACACTGGCCGCACAACAGGCCAGTAAAAAACTGGTTTTACCCGTTAAAAGCGCGCAGCAGGCGGCGCTGATCGAAGCAGCCGAAATCTATTCCGCTGATCACCTGTTGAGTGTATGCCAGCATTTACAGGGCCTGATTTCATTACCTCGCGCAAAATTCGTCTCACATGTGCGGAATAATATATCGGTACCTGATATGGCGGATGTCCGCGGCCAGCACCGCGCAAGACGTGCTCTTGAAATCGCCGCCGCAGGTCGTCATAACATGCTGATGGTCGGCCCGCCCGGCACAGGTAAATCCATGCTCGCCAGCCGGCTACCCGGAATTTTACCGCCAATGACTACTGCCCAGGCACTGGAGAGCGCTTCGATTAATTCAATCAGCTATCCTGGATTTGATATCAGGCAATGGAAGATTCGTCCCTTTAGAAGCCCTCATCATACCGCATCTGCAGTAGCCCTGGTTGGCGGCGGCTCTAAACCTTCACCCGGTGAAATTTCTCTGGCACATCATGGTGTATTGTTTCTCGATGAATTAACCGAGTTCGATCGCCATGTTATCGATGTATTACGCGAACCCCTGGAGACTGGCAGCATTACCATTTCACGTGCGGCCAGGCAGGCCAACTTTCCAGCACGTTTTCAGTTAATCGCCGCCATGAACCCCTGCCCCCAGGGATATAGCTGTGATGGCAAACAACTGTGTCAATGCACACCCGAGCAACAGCGAAAACATCATAATCGTATATCTGCGCCCTTTCTTGATCGAATCGATATACATATTGAAGTGCCGCGCATCAATAACCAGGCGCTTGATATTGATGCACCTGATGGTGAAAACACTGAACAAATCAGGCGGCGAGTTTATAAAGCTTTTTTGCAGCAGCAAAAACGTGGTCCGCGCAGCAATGCCGAGCTGACTGTTAATGAAATTGAAACTTTCTGTAAAATAAAAACGGAAGAAAAATTATTGCTGGAAACGGCCATGGAGAAATTAAAACTATCCGCAAGGGCCTATCACCGCATCCTGAAACTGGCCCGCACTATTGCAGATATTGAAAACAGTCGGAATATTGAAAAACAGCATTTAACCGAAGCAATCAGTTACCGTAGCATGAATCGATTTTTTACCAGCTAACACATTTTTAATGATTTCGGCATCTCCATATTAATCCTGGATATGGCAGATTGCGGTTTAAACCATCTAGAGCAAGGCGCTAATTTAATAAACTCTTTGGAAAATATTTTGTGTTTGGCCACCCGATGCTCTCGAGTCTATTGGCCCAGGTTTTCGATGTCTGTTCCTTTATATTTATAACTCCTCTTAATAGCGTCAACAATATTTACATATTTCTCTCATACAAGCATAACAATTGAGCAATTCTTTTATATCTCATTGAATATAATATAAATAATATTCAGGCTTCCGTTGCTGGATAATAAATTTCGAAGTTATAGTCATACCCGGGTGTTTATTATTTTTACAATTGATGGCTAATAGCCGTTCAACCCGGAATAAAGAAAAACCCATGTAATTCAAGTAGTTATTGTATTTTTTATTCAGTTGGCATGCTACCTGCTTTAGTGTAAGCGAGAATTTTTTAAATGTTAACAAAGTTATTTTGGAGAGTGAGATGAATACAAAAATACTATTATGGCCTGCTGCAGCCCTGCTGGGTTTATCCAGTCTGTCGGCACAGGCAACACCAACAGTCGATCTTTATGAATTTGACATCAATATCGACGGCGTAAGTTCATATATAAAGCCAGGCGGTGAAGCGGTGCCTGCTGGCGTTGATGTCAGCCTTTTCGATATGAGTACCGGCCTGGGTAGCATT
>JAJDNP010000023.1 GCA_022340645.1 Gammaproteobacteria bacterium
GGCATTGCGCCGTATGTTTTGAATGTAGATTTTCATTCGGTGCAATGCGTTGCACTTATTGCCCCCTACGAAACTGCTTTTTTGCGCTGTTTGCGTCCTTCGCGGCTAAATTCGCTTTTGTCAGTCTGTTATCAGTACAAATATCTCATTAAGTGAATTTTGTTCAATGTCCGTTCTGCAATAATTAAAAGACATTCGAGATGCTGATTAAGTAATAAACTAAACTCTGCGCTTCCGCGTCTCTGCGGTAAAAAGTTTTTAAAATAATAAACTCTGTGTTCTCTGTGCCTCTGTGGTGAACACGTTTTTATGAAAAGTCAGTATGTTTTATTTTTTTGCGGGTAATAGAGAATTAATCAATTTCCCCCATTAATTTCCGTATGCGTCTGACATAACCGCGGGTTTCTTTTGGCAGGTATTTTTTGATTTCGTCCCAGTTTTTTTCCTTGCTGCCGCTGCGTTTAGAGGCGTTAAGGATGCGGCCATAGCCGGCATTATAACTGGCAAAGGTCATGTAAAGCTTGTCCTGTTCAGCCGTGTTTTTAAATTTTCTGTACAGTGTGCGGTCATAGTAAATGCCGGCCGCAATGTTCCAGTGCGGTGATTCAACTTTTATCAGGTGCGGATTTTTTTTGGAAATTTCTGTAAAGGTGTCAGGCATAATCTGCATCAGGCCTACCGCGCCGGCGTTGCTTTCGGCATCATCATCCAGTCCAGATTCGGCTATCGCCTGCGCTTTGAACCAGCGCCAGTCGAACAGCGGCCCGAAATAACGTTTGCTGTATTTTTTAAAATGGCGGTCGTATTTATCTGTCCATTGTTCGGAATGTACGGGGTGGTCAACATAGGTTGCAAAAACATTTTGTATGCTCAGTAATAGGAAGGAAGTGGCAGCGACTACAAAATGTTTAATTTTCATTTGAGTTAACCCGGGCGCCCAATTAACTAAGATCAGGGTCAACTCAGGCCAAGGCCGATAACCATACCCAGCGCAATCCCGATGCCAATAAACAGGCCCATGACCATCAGGCCGACGGCAATATTGCCTTTGGCCAGTTCTTCGCTGATATTGAAGTTAACCATCCTGTTAAAAACGATACAGCTTATTTTCATAAATACCAGTGTCAGTAACCCGCCAAGTATGACGTATACAAAATTCAGTAAAATCGGTGGCATTTCAATCATAACGGAACCTGTTTGTATGGTGGTACAGATAGCTGTATTTTGGACATTTAATTTTTGCCGCCTCCCAGGCATTCTGGCGAGTCTGGCGCTTTTCCTTTATTAAACCATTCTTCCATGGTCATAGTGTGCAAGGCAAGCGCATGGATGCCGCCTTCAGGATTGTCTCTGTTAAGTTCATCTTCCAGGATTTTATTTACCAGGCGATGGCGCGCTATCAGCATTTTATCTTTGAAGTCATCACTTACGATGGTCACCTTAAAGTGCGACTCGGAACCTTCCGGCACATTGTGCATATAGCTCTCGTTGACAACCTCAAGATGCTCCGGTGAGAGGGCGTCTTGAAGTTTCCGTGTAATGCGATCCTGGATTGTTGTTGAATGTGCTGTCATAATTTTTATAATATCACAATGTTAAGGCAACTCTGATTAAATATCATAAATTCTGGCGATGCCCAAAAGCCATCGCCATTGATATTTATATGGGGCGGCACATCCTTGTACCGCAGAAACTCTGAATAAATCAGTGTTTCCTTATGTTTTCCACTTCTGGTCCAGGTAGAGCTGCAGTGGTTTGAAGTTAATTTTGTAGTGCATCTTGCTGTGATTTTCGACCCAGTAGCCAAGATAGACATATTCAAGCTCAAGCTGTTTTGCATAGTCAATTTGCTGAAGGATGCACCAGGTGCCCAGGCTGCGTTTTTTCAGCTCAGGATCAAAAAAACTGTAAACGGCCGAGAGGCCGTCATTGACAAAATCTGTCACCGCAACAGCGACTAAATGACCGTTCAGGCGAAATTCAAGAAACCGGGTATCACACCAGTTACAGTATAAAAACAGCTCGTAATCCTCTTTGGCGGGATAGGCCATGGAACCTTCTCCATGGCGTGAATTAAGATAGCGGCGGTACAGTTCAAAATATTCCTCCGTGAAACTGGCCCTGGTAACTGTCAGGTCCAGGTCGCGATTTTTTTTCAAACAGCGTTGTTGCGAGCGGTTTGCAATGAAATCTTTGACTGCAATGCGGCAGGCAATGCATGCCTGACAAGCATTGCAGTACGGCCGATAGCTGAATTTGCCGCTGCGACGAAAACCATGCTGGATCAACTGGTTATAAATCGGCATGTTCAGCGGTATAGCGGGATCCGGTACTAAATTACGGCTTTTCCTGTCTGCAAAATAGCTGCAGGGTGTCTCCGTGGTAATGTAAAACTGCAGGTGGCGCGTGTTCATGGGTGCAAGTTTAACTTGAGACACAGACAAGATAAAAGACTGTCCGCGAATAACGCAAAGAACGCAAATAAAACAATAGAAGCTTTAATGCTTTTTTATTAGCGTTCTTTGCGTTATTCGCGGACTGGTTTACGTTTTAATTTTATTAGCTGTTAGCGGCAGAGGTTTAAATGCGAACTGTTTGCATTAAATGGTACAATCCTCCGTTTACTTATCATCAGTATTGTAATGGCAATGAAACGCGAACAACGAATTACTCATCTCCACGAAGCATTAAAACAACGCATACTGTTACTTGATGGCGCTATGGGCACCATGATTCAGCGCCATAAACTTGATGAAGCAGCCTATCGTGGCGAGCGGTTTGCCGACTGGCCCAGTGATTTAAAAGGCAATAATGACTTACTGGCTATTACCCAGCCGAATATTATCCAGGGTATTCATGAGCAGTATCTGCAGGCGGGCGCGGATATCATAGAAACCAATACCTTCAATGCCACGCGTGTCGCCATGGCGGACTACGGCATGCAGGATATCACTTACGAGATTAATGTCGCCGCAGCCAGGCTGGCGCGCAAGGTTGCGGATAAGTTCACCACCGAGGATAAACCGCGTTATGTTGCAGGTATTCTTGGTCCGACTAACCGTACCTGTTCTATTTCACCGGATGTCAATGATCCCGGTTTTCGTAACATCACTTTTACCGAACTGGCACAGGCTTATGTTGAGTCCACCCGTGCATTGATTGAAGGCGGGGTGGATATCCTGCTGATAGAAACGATTTTTGATACCTTGAATGCCAAGGCGGCCATCTTTGCCATCAAGCAGGTTTTTGCCGAAGATGATATTGAGCTGCCAATCATGATTTCCGGCACCATAACCGATCAGTCGGGCCGTACCCTGACCGGCCAGTTGACCGAGGCGTTTTATAATTCATTACGCCATGCCGAACCGATTTCTATGGGCCTGAACTGCGCACTGGGCCCGAGAGACCTGCGCCAGTACGTGGAAGAAATGTCCCGCATATCTGAAGTATATGTTTCGGCGCATCCCAATGCCGGGCTGCCAAACGAGATGGGCGGCTACGATTTAGGCGCCGAGGACATGGCAAAGGATATTGCTGAGTGGGCGGATAGCGGCTTTCTCAATATCGTCGGCGGCTGCTGTGGCACCACGCCCGACCATATCCGCGCTTTTGCCCGTGTCGTGGCCGATAAAAAACCACGCGCGTTGCCCGAGCTGCCTGTGGAGTGCCGCCTCTCCGGCCTGGAGCCCTGCAATATCGGCAAGGATAGCCTGTTTGTTAACGTCGGTGAGCGCAACAATGTGACCGGCTCGGCGCTGTTCAAGCGACTCATCATCGATGAAAAATATGAAGAGGCCCTCAGTGTCGCCGCCCACCAGGTGGAAAATGGTGCGCAGATCATCGACATCAACATGGACGAGGCGATGCTGGACTCGAAACAGGCGATGGTCAGGTTTTTAAACCTGATTGCGGCGGAACCGGAAATTTCCCGCGTGCCGGTGATGATCGATTCCTCTAAATGGGAAATTATCGAAGCCGGCCTGCAGTGCGTGCAGGGCAAGCCCATCGTCAACTCCATATCGCTCAAGGAAGGCGAGGAACTTTTTATCAAGCACGCCAGGCTGGTGCGCCAGTACGGCGCCGCGGTGATCGTGATGGCGTTTGACGAGGACGGCCAGGCGGACAGTTATCAACGTAAGGTCGATATCTGCACGCGCTCATACAAAATACTGACCGAGACCGTCGGTTTTCCAGCGGAAGATATCATTTTTGATCCGAATATATTCGCTGTCGCTACAGGCATCGAAGAACACAACAATTACGCGGTCGATTTTATTGAAGCAACCCGCACCATCAAGCAAACGCTGCCGCATGCCCTTATTTCAGGCGGCGTGTCGAATGTGTCATTTTCTTTCCGCGGCAATAACGCGGTGCGCGAAGCGATTCACTCGGTATTTTTATATCATGCCATAGAAGCCGGCATGGACATGGGTATCGTGAATGCCGCCCAGCTTGCGGTCTACGATGATTTGCCGGCAGAACTGCGCGATGCGGTTGAAGATGTTATACAGAATAAAAATGCAGAGGCGACAGATCGCCTGCTGGAAATCGCGCCGAAATACCTGGGTGATGGCAGCTCGGCAGAAAACAAACAGGATATGACCTGGCGTCAACTGCCGATTAACGAGCGGCTGGCGCATGCGCTGGTTAAAGGCATTACCGATTTTATCGAAGAGGATACAGAGGAAGCCAGGCATGTGGCGGAGCGTCCGTTGCATGTCATCGAAGGGCCGTTGATGGATGGCATGAATATCGTGGGCGACCTGTTCGGTGATGGCAAGATGTTTTTGCCGCAGGTGGTTAAGTCCGCCCGGGTGATGAAAAAAGCAGTTGCCTATTTAATGCCATACCTGGAAGCCGAAAAAGAAGGTGAAATGCGAAGCAATGGCAGGATCCTGATGGCAACGGTGAAAGGCGATGTGCACGATATCGGCAAAAATATCGTTGGTGTCGTGCTGCAATGTAATAACTACGAAGTGATTGATCTCGGCGTTATGGTGCCAGCGGAAACCATCCTGGCCGAAGCCAGAAAAAACCATGTTGATATTATTGGCCTGTCAGGCCTGATCACACCTTCACTGGATGAAATGGTGCATATGGCATCGGAAATGGAACGGCTGGGAATGAATATTCCGCTGCTGATCGGTGGCGCAACTACCTCGCGCATCCATACCGCGGTGAAAATTGATCCAAAATACAGCGATGCCGTGGTTTACGTCCCCGACGCATCGCGCGCAGTCGGTGTGGCCGGTGAGTTATTAAGCGAGGAACGCAGGCAGGTTTATATGCAGAATATCAAGGATGAATACGAGCTCATGCGTGTGCAGCGTGCCCAGCGTACCGCTGGCAGGGAAAACTTTACCTTGCAGCAGGCCAGGGATAATGCTTACAGGGGTGACTGGGAACATTACACCCCGCCTGCACCGACGTTTCTGGGAATTAAGGTCTTTGAAGACTATTCACTGGAAGAATTAACCCGTTGTATCGACTGGACACCGTTTTTCCATGCCTGGGAGCTGTCAGGCAAGTACCCCAAAATTCTGCATGACGACATTATCGGTGAGGAAGCAACACGCCTGTTTGCCGATGCGCAACACATGCTAAAACAGATTGTGGATGAAAAATGGTTAACCGCCCGGGCGGTGATTGGTTTCTTTCCTGCCAACAGTGTCGGTGATGATATCGAGGTTTATACGGATGAGGTATTGGGAGAAGAGCAGCGCACTGAAGTTAAAGCCGTGCTGCACCACCTGCGCCAGCAGATGGCCAAACCATCCGACCGGCCCAACCGCTGTCTTGCTGATTACGTGGCGCCCCGTTATATTGGTACTATGGCTTCGGGCATAAAGGATTATATCGGGGTGTTTGCGGTAACTGCCGGGATTGGAATAGAGCAGCATGTACAGCGATTTGAAGCTGATCATGACGACTACAGCAGTATCCTGCTAAAAGCGCTGGCAGACCGCCTGGCCGAAGCCTTTGCCGAGTGCATGCACATGCATGTGCGCAAGGAATTCTGGGGCTATGCAGCGGACGAAAACCTGACCAACGAAGAACTGGTTGCTGAGGCCTACCGGGGTATCCGGCCGGCACCGGGATATCCCGCCTGTCCGGACCACACGGAAAAGGCAACCCTGTGGTCATTAATTGCACCGGACAGGAATGCCGGCATTACTATTACGGAAAGTTTTGCCATGCTGCCCGCCGCCTCAGTTTGCGGGTTTTACTTCTCGCATCCCGAGGCTAAATACTTTGGCACCGGAAAAATCCAGAAAGACCAGGTGGAGGATTATGCCAGGCGCAAAGGGGAATCCCTCAATGTTGCCGAGCGCTGGTTAGCGCCGGTACTGGGTTATGATGTGTAACAGGCAGGGTTTATTCCGGCTTTCTCCAGCAGGCAGCAATGCGAGTGTACTGATCTACTGTCGGATAATTAGATAACTCGCAAACTTTAATGCTTTCTCTGCAACTTATTGTATTCGTTGAGAAATAGTATTACCAGTTGAGTTATTCGGTGAATATCCAGTGTCAGGAAATATTACAGAGTGAACAAAAAAATTATTTTTACACGTAATTTATTGTCGCTGTGACGACATATTGCTCTGGGTAAATAGCCGATATATTTCAATGACATAGTGTCAAGCTGACATGCTTTGTTTGTTCTCGGTGTGCATATTTCAATTGTTGGCATGAGTGATGCTTTAAATCTAGATGTATTCGGTCGATGTGGTGTTTTTCGAAAGGATACAAGGTCATGGCGAATTGCTATCATGGCTAAAAATTCGCCACTTTCCAATGAGTAAGACTCCTTACCTGTTTAACCGGTGCCCTGCACCGGTTTTTTTTATCCAATGTTTTGAACCCGTGTCCCACATATTGCAGGTGTGAATTTCTGAGAAATTTTTAGAATCTGCTAACTGGCGTGAAGTTATTCACAAAAGCTGTGGATAAAATTGTGGATACGCTTTTTATTATCAGATTTATAGTCAGCCAAAATTGGGGGTTATAAAGCATGGGTAATAATTACCCATATTTTATAAAAAACTGTAAAATATACCAACTTATTGATATTGTTCTACATCTTTGCCGTTTTCTGCTGGCGGAAGCGCGGCGCCTGCTACAAAAATGAGTTGTCAGTAGGTATTGATACTTTGCTGAATGCTCATGTGCATAACTTCAGATGATTTGTTTTTTTCACTGTTTTTTTATTCCCGCTAAATCAGGCATAAGCATTAACTGATAATAACCGGCTGTGTAACCATCCATGGCGTCTCAGTAGCTGAATCCATGCAGACGACGACCGCTGATGGCTATTGTTGATTTATACCCGGTAATAGTAGTTACTTTTGCTGTAGAATTTATTGTATGTCTTTAATTCGCCTTAGAAATATTCACCTTGGCTTTGGTGGCCCTGCCATCCTGGAAGATATAAATCTTTCCATCGAGGCAGGGGAACGGTTGTGTCTGCTGGGCCGTAACGGCACGGGCAAGTCGACATTATTAAAGCTTATTGCCGGGGAGATAAAAGCAGACAGCGGTGAGCTTGAGTATAAACAGGATTTAAAAATCGCGGTGCTTGACCAGGAGCCACGAGGGGACCTGCAGGGCAGTATTTTTGATATTGTCGCGATGGGACTGGGGGAGAGCGCGAAATATTTGCAGGGTTATCATCATGCGCTGCATAATTTTTCTGAAAACAGCAATGACCAGAACACCGCAGAATTAGAGCGCGCGCAGAACCAGGTGGATATCCATAATGCCTGGCAGCTCAACCAGCAGGTTGAGGAAGTGTTAAGCCGCATGCAGCTCGATGCTGATGTTGATTATGCTTCGCTGTCCGGCGGTATGAAGCGGCGTGTTTTGCTGGCAAAGGCACTGGTATGCAAGCCGGATATCCTGTTACTCGATGAACCAACCAATCACCTTGACCTGAATGCCATCCAGTGGCTGGAGGACCAGCTGCTGGGTTATCGTGGCGCGCTGTTGTTCATTACGCATGACCGCGCCTTTATGCGCAAGCTGGCAACCCGAATCATTGAGCTGGATCGTGGCTGCCTCAGCAGTTATCCCGGCAATTATGATACTTACCTGCGGCGTAAAGCCGAAGCATTGCAGGCCGAGGAAGTATCCAATTCGCACTTTGATAAAAAGCTGGCGCAGGAAGAGGTGTGGATAAGGCAGGGAATAAAAGCGCGCCGTACACGTAATGAGGGCAGGGTGCGGGCCCTGGAAAAAATGCGCAGCGAGCGTAACCAGCGGCGTAATCAGCCAGGTAAAGTGGTGATGAATGTAGCCGCTGCCGAGTCTTCGGGAAAGCTGGTATCAGAAGCTGAAAACGTGGGCTATGACTACGATGGTATGCCACTAATTAAAGGTTTTAATACCACCATATTACGCGGCGACAAAATAGGCATCATTGGTCCAAACGGCGCGGGTAAAACAACCTTGCTGCGCCTGTTGCTGGGCGAACTAAAACCGGTCAGCGGCCGGATCACTACCGGTACGAAACAGGAAGTGGCTTATTTTGACCAGTTCCGGGCGCAGCTGGATGACAATGCCAGCGTGATAGATAACCTGTCACTGGGCAGAGAGTTTGTTGAAATCAATGGCAAAAGAAAGCATGTGATTGGTTATTTACAGGATTTTCTGTTTGCGCCGGAACGTGCCCGATCACCCGTCAGTATGTTATCCGGCGGTGAGCGAAACCGCCTGTTACTGGCAAAACTGTTTTCCAGACCGTCGAATATCCTGGTGCTGGATGAGCCCACCAATGACCTGGATATCGAGACACTGGAGTTGCTTGAAGAACTTTTAATGGAGTATGAAGGCACGGTACTTGTAGTCAGCCATGACAGGGAGTTTCTTAATAATGTCGTCACCAGCACCCTGGTTTTTGAAGGCGAGGGCCGGGTCAATGAATATGTCGGCGGTTATGACGACTGGTTACAGCAGGCGGCACACACCGCTGAAACAGCGGAGCAGGTTTCCGCAATAAAGCTAAATACCGATGATACTGGCGGCAAGCGGGAAAAACGCAGCCAGGCCGGCAAACCCGTAAAATTGAGTTACAAGGACCAGCGGGAGCTGGATGCTTTGCCCGCAAAGATTGAATCCTATGAAAAAGAAATTGCGTTGTTGCAGAAGCGCATGACGTCAGACGAATTTTACAGGCAGGATAAGCAGGAAATAAAAAAAATGCAGGATCAACTGCAGGCAGCTGAAGCCGGTTTGCAGCATTGTTATGAGCGCTGGGAACAGCTGGAAGCAGGCTAACGGAAATCGCCTCGATGTGAGCTGACAGATTGAAAGGTTGGTTTCTAAATGTCCAGACCACGCAATGGCTTAAATTTCCCCTGAGCAGAGGTACGTAATTTCTGGCTCAACTTCCTAAGTCGAACCTGAGCGCCCGCATATGAACGCACTAAAATGCCGGGAGCATTTTGAACCTAGGCTATTATGGTCCGAAGGACGTAGCGCAGGAGGCGTTTAGTAAATGCACGCAAATAACAAATCCTGACTATGCAGGCATCTGTAGCATCTGCTGCTGGGAACGGCAAAGCCTTATCTCCGCCTCAAACCATTGATGACTGATTAAATTATGATAACGGATCTTCGTAAATTACAGCTGAATCCGCCAACCAAAGCAGACCTTCGTGATTTTCTTCTGTGCATAATAAGCCGACCCAATGCGGACATTTATCACGTAATTGAACAGGCGCCAGGTTAATCCCGGCGCCTGTATTCAGGTCTTGACTGTCAGGGTCGAGAACTGTTGTCTTACACAGCTTTCTTGCAGAAGTACCAGTCCGTGCAATCACCACCTTCTGCCATGCGCGCGTCTATACCTTCGATATCGGCCGGAACCGGAACGATAACCTTATCACCTGGTTGCCAGGCTTCGGGCGTAGCTACACCGTTGGCATCCGAGGTTTGTAACGCTGCTACCAGGCGAAGGAACTCGTCAATTGAACGACCGTTAGTCATTGGGTAGTAGACCATCGCACGCATAATGCCGTCGGGATCAATCACGAAGGTTGCACGAACTGCGGATGTGTCCGCAGCGCCGGGATGGATCATGCCATAGGCGCGGGCAACTTTCATGCTCAGGTCTTCGATGATCGGGAACGGAATTTCGACATCAAATTTCTCCTTGATATTACGCATCCAGGCGATGTGGCTGTAATAGCTGTCGATCGACAGGCCGAGCAGTTCTGTATTAAGTGCCTGGAATTCTTCGTGGCGCTTTGCGAACGCGATGAATTCGGTCGTGCACACTGGTGTGAAATCCGCCGGGTGCGAGAACAGTACCAGCCACTTACCGCGGTAGTCTTCGAGTTGCTTGATACCGTGTGTGGTACGCGCCTCAAATTCGGGCGCTGGCTCATTGATACGTGGCATAGAAGGAGTTACGGGGTCATTTGTGTTCATAATCTTTTCCTCTGTTTAAATCAATTGTGGCAAATGCTGATTGCCTCGATTAGTACATTAGCGAATACTAATATATAAATACAATTAATTGTTCCTATGAATATAATAGTTAACGTTAATCATTAAGACAGTGCAGAAAGTGACCGGCAAGGGCATTAAAAGAAGCTGGCCTCTAACCCTAGCGAAATGGTTGCCGAAAAAAAATCAGTTATTTCCCCAGAGGACTATTCATGCCGCGACCACCTCTATTCAGCATATAGCTGTAAAGCATCGTGGCTATTAGTAATTAAAGTCTATTTCATTGCAATTCTTCGTCAGTTATATGGAGTAGACACCTGCTATAGAGTCGATAAAAACCGACTCTGATACCAGACGAAATAATAAACAGTTAGCAATTGATGCCTGCAACGTATCTTATGCAGGCCTGCGGGGCATATCCAGGTGGCCGCATGACGGCCTGTGTGGAGCAGAAAATAACGATTCATTTTTATGGTCGTTTCTATCAAATCTTTTCGTTTGTTAAAGCGTGTCATTAAGTGTAAATAGCGTTTTTTTAAACATGCATGAACGCCAATCGTTTTCTGCATTCTTTTCATTTGATGTTTTTTTGTGGAGAACACACACTGATGCTATATCCTGCAATCTATGGCAATGATCCCTTGTTTCCTAAAGCGAAAGACTTTGAAGTCGTTTACAAAGACGAGATGTCCGGTAAGGGCGTTATCTGTTACCGTGCGTTCAGGCGTGGAGAAATCATTGCCAGGATGAGTGGTGAAATCGTAAACGATATCCGCCAGCATACTTTGCAAGTTTCAGCTGACAGGCACCTGTATGACGTATATTTTTCAGGCTACTTCCTGCACTCCTGCTCACCGAATATCTCACTGGACATGGAAAACATGACAGTCACAGCAGTAAAGGATATTCCGGCAAACAGTTACCTGTATATGGATTACGCTGAAACTGAAGATCATCTTTTCAAGCAGTTCCCCTGTTCCTGCGGATCGCCGTACTGCCGTGGCTGGGTCGGCGGTAAAAAAGATATGTTACCGGTCATGCAGGAGCCCGTATTGCGGGCTGTTAATCAATAAGACAGATTCATGACAGGAGACAGCCAGCTGGACTGGTGGCAAAGACCCGATCTTTTTTATCAGAATAAAAAGTTAATCTTTGCTGGCCATAACGTTAATAAACTGGCGTACCAGTTTGGTACGCCAAGTTTTGTGTATTCATCTGCCCGTATCGAGGCCAACCTGAAACGCATCCGCCAGGCACTGGATGATGCCGGGCTTGCCGGGCGGTCTTCGATATTTTATGCAATGAAGGCCAACCGCTTTGCGCCGCTGCTGCGTTTTCTCAAGCAAACAGGTGGGTGCGGCATCGATGCCTGTTCGCCCAACGAGGTCAAACATGCAGTGAGCTGCGGATTTCAGCCATCAGAAATTTCTTTTACAGCCACCAGCCTGTCAAAAAATGACTTTGCCATGCTTGATCGTTATCACGGACTGTTTATGGACTGCGATACGCTGCATGCGATACGCAGCTGGGGGGAGCTGAACCCCGGCAGTGAGATCGGCATTCGTATCAATCCGGCCGCCGGTATCGGCCGTGCGTGCAATGACCGGCTGCAATACGCGGGCTGTACCACGACAAAGTTTGGCATCTACCGCGAGCAGTTTGAGCAGGCGCTGGAACTTGCCGCAGAATTCGACCTGACCGTCAGCAAGATACACTTCCACACCGGCTGCGGTTACCTGACACCCGAGCTGGATCAACTGGATCACGTCATCAGCGAAGGCATGAAGTTCGTTGCTGATGCGCCCGATGTAAAACGGGTAAATATTGGCGGCGGTCTCGGTGTGCCGCACCTGCCTGAAGACCAGGCGCTTGACCTTGCGCAATGGTCGGCCGTGTTGAACAGGCACTTCGGCAAACGCGATCTGCACATAGAAGTTGAGCCGGGTGACTATATCGTCAAGGATGCCGGCTTATTATTGCTGGCTAAAACCTATGTCGAAACCAAACGTGATACCCTGTTTGTCGGCGTCGATGCCGGCTTCAATATTGCGCCGGAGCCGGCATATTACGGCCTGCCATTTCAGCCGGTAACACTGTTCCTGGATGACAGCCCGCTACGCCCAACGCATGTTGTTGGCAATATCAATGAAGCGCTCGATGTCTGGTATGAAAATGCCCCGCTGCCAGACCTTGATCAGCATGACTACCTCGCGCTGATAAATGCCGGTGCGTATTCCTCCTCGATGGCGTCAAATCATTGCATGCGAGGTGAGTTCAGCGAGTTCCTGCTGCCCTGAATGCGATATTTATTGTCACCGGGTTAATAGTAATCGCCTGTTCAAATAACCGATTGCAGCCGTTATTGGCATGGAGATATATTGTATGGCTGATTGATAACCCCGCCTCAGAAAGTTATTTGCCATTGGCTGGTGAAGTGCGGGCAGTCTGTTGTTAAACTGGCTACAATTAGCCAGGCTGTTTATAATGCCCTTACTTCACATCGAGAATAATCTTTAACCGGAGATACAAAGCAGGTGCGCGTTTTTTTTGCCGGTGGCGGCCAATGCACAGAATATATCGCTCGACGGCTTATCCGCGAAGGTCACGATCTTATGCTGCTGGAGCATGATGAGGAACGTTGCAGCAAACTCAGTGAAAGTCTGGATGCGAAGGTGGTCAAAGGTGAGGCAACGTGCATCGCCGACTGCAAGCGCGCGGGGCTGGCGGATGCAGACATGTTCATGGCGTGTACCGGCATCGATGAAACCAACGTCCTGGCCTGCATGATCGCTAACGATATTGCGCCTTCCGCACTAAAAGCCATTCGACTGCGCACCCCGGAATACGCCGAATGGCAGGCAACCTTTGACCGTCTTGGCCTGCGTGTTGACCGGGTTGTGCATCCCGAAGTTGACATGGTCAACCGTATTCTACGGGTCATCACCGTGCCCGGCGTGTCGGATATCCGTAATTTTGCGAATGGCCGGCTCAAGCTGTTCAGTATGAACCTGGAAGCCGGCAGCTTGCTGGTCGGCATCCCGGCGGTTGATTTTTCCACTCTGCTTGGCATCAGCCAGGCAAAGGCGGTGGTGATTTTTCGAAATAATGAATCTATCTTTCCTGGTAATGAAGACAGGCTGGCTGTGGGGGATCATGTATATATATTATGCGCCACCGAAAGCCTGGACAAAACACTGGAAATAATCGGCGTCAAAAAACAGCCGCATGTGCGCCAGGTGTTCATTACCGGTGGCGGTGAGGTAGGACTTGAACTGGCCCGCGCCCTTGAAGCGGAAAAAGTCGCGGTCAAGTTGTTCGAACTGAATGCACAGCGCTGCCACTATCTTGCCTCGGAGCTCGCCAATACCGTCGTTATCAACGCAGATGGCACCAGCCAGGAAGTCCTGCTGCAGGCGCATATCGAAGGTGTCGATGCATTTATTTCACTGACCGAAGACGAGGATGCCAATCTTATCGCCTGTCTGCTGGCGCGCCGCATGAACGTCGGCAAGGTCGTACCGCTGGTCACCAGCATCAACTATCTTGAACTGGGGCAGCGTCTGGGTATCAATACCACGGTCAATCCTCGAATCAAGGCGGCCGATGCGCTGCTTGAATTCGTTCGCAAGGGCGGCGTGCTATCGGTGCGTACACTTGGCGAGGAGAAGGTGGAAGCCATTGAGCTCATCGTTCCGGCGGAATCGGTTTACATCAACCGGCCATTGAGTGAGCTCGATCTGCCAGCCGGCAGCCAGCTGGGTGCGATTGTACGCCCTGACGGCAGGGTGTTAATCGATGACAGCATGGCATCGATAAGCGCCGGCGACCGCATCGTCATTTTCAGCCAGGAGGGTGCTGTCAGGAAACTGGAGAAAAAATTCCTGGTAGATAAAAAAATAATAGCATGACAGCTAACCTGATGAATTACCGCACCATCAGCTGGGTGCTGGGAAGTTTTCTGGCAGCTCTCGGCGGCAGTATGCTGGTACCTTATGTCTATTCGGTAGTGACAGATCATCATGACCAGACCGCGATGCTGCTGGCCAGCCTGGTGTCTGCTGCAGCCGCGGTGATTCTGTTATTGATCGGCCGCAAGCGGGAACGGCGCGATCTTTTACACCGTGAAGGCATTTTGCTGGTTTCTCTGATCTGGCTGGTCATCTGCGTATTCGGCGCTCTGCCGTTTCATTTCTCAGCCAGCTACCCGAGCTTCACAGATGCGCTCTTCGAATCCACATCAGGCTTTACAACCACCGGCGCTACTGTCATTGCCGATATTGACGGACTATCCAGGCCATTGCATCTGTGGCGCTGTTTCAGCCACTGGCTTGGTGGTATGGGCATCGTGCTGCTGGGAGTCGCGATCCTGCCTCTGCTGGGACAGGGCGGCAATGCTTTATACCGGGCCGAGTTCTCTGGCGCGGCTTCGGAACGCATGCGTCCACGCATAGTCGAGTCGGCACGTGCGCTTTGGCGACTGTATGTAATATTTACACTGGCTGAAATCGTGCTGTTGATGCTGGCCGGTATGGACCTGTTCGATGCCGTGTGCCATGCGTTCTCGACCCTGGGGACCGGTGGTTTTTCCACCCGTACAGCCAGCATTGCGGGATTCAACAGTCCGCTGATTGAATACATCGTGATTGTGTTTATGTTTCTTGCTGGTGTAAGTTTCATACAGCATTACCGCTTCTGGATCGAACACAAACCCGGATCAGTGTTCAGGGACTACGAGTTCAGGGCTTATTTCGTGCTGACCCTGGTGGTTGCAGGCATTATCGCGGTGTCACTCGGCGGCTCGACCCCATTGACGATTGAGCAGTCGATACGAACCGCTTTATTCCAGGTGGTGTCAATTTTGTCCACTACCGGCTTCGTTACCGCCGATTATGGCCTCTGGCCACCGCTGTTGCAGTTACTAATTGTTGTATTAATGTTTACCGGCGGTTGCACGGGCTCGACGGCCGGGGGACTAAAGGTAGCGCGGGTGATGCTGATGTTGCACGTGGTAAAACGCGATTTTCGCCGTCTCGCCGAGCCGCAGGGCGTGTTTCGCATTCGCGTCAGCGGGGACGTGCTGCCGGAGCTGGCGGTAACCGGGCTGTTGAACCTGGTATTCCTGGCGTTGATGGTATTATTGCTGGCGAGCCTGCTGGTATCCGCGACCGGGGTAGATATCGTCAGCTCGGTGACCAGCGTTATTGCCTGCCAGTTTAATATTGGCCCCGGCCTTGGTGCGGTCGGCCCGATGTCGAATTACGGTGAACTTGCACCTTTTGCAAAATGGGTGCTTTCATTCTGTATGATTGCAGGACGGCTGGAGTTTTATACGGTATTGATCCTGCTGACCGGGGTTTTCTGGAGTCGCTGACCAGTTCTGCTATGGCATGCGTAAGCAGGGCGCTGGATTACCCGCAACAGGCCCAAATACTCCTGTATAGTAAGAAAGTATCCTGTGACACTGTTGTCTATTTGCAGTTTGTGAAATAATCACCGCGGTTATCGTTTTACGATTCAGCATTTTGGCCATTTTGAGGTATATCCTGATAAACTGAATCACTGATTTACCTTGTAAAATATATCTCCATTATGTGTTCGGGCGGCGTTTAAACGAAGCTATGTAAAAAGAATATAATTTTTTTAATTATCGTAATTCAAGACAAAAGTGAAAAAAATACTTGTTGCAGTTGATAACATCGAGAATATAACGATCGTATCACCATTAATCGAAAAAACCATTGATCTGGCAAATGCTTTCTCGAGCAGGGTATGGCTGCTTCATGTGTCTCCGCACACCAGGCAGTCCCCATTTAATATTGATAAAACTGTTTTACGTCGCGAAGCAGCGCATGAACTTCATGATGAACATGAATTCTTTCACCAGCTGGCTAAATGTCTGCGAGACAGGAACGTTGATGCCACATCACTTATGGTCGAGGGCGCAACGATCAAAACAATACTGGATGAAGCTGATCGTCTGGAAATAGATTTGATTATTTTAGGCTGCCACAGGCATAGTGAGCTTTTCGGCTCCTTAACGAATGCCACTGATAAGGGCCTGCTAAACAAATGTTCCCGCCCGGTCATGTTTGTCCCATTACCTTAGTGAAGGTGTGAGTCGAATGGGATAATGCGGCTCGTACTTTAAAAAACTTACCTGCTTTATCTGCGGCACCATATGTTGAGCGCCTTTACTGGGATTGCCTGTATCAGGGCTGCAATAATCAGTTGCCTGTTACGGTACCGTAACCGGCAATTCAGACGTCAATCATAATATATCATGAGCCGGGTCAGGCTCTCTCAGTTGTGGCAGCTTTTCTTAATTTAGTCTTAACGGTGTCCACAATATTTACATTTGTCTTTCACTGCACGGTGCAGACCGGGTAATTGAATCCTAAGTCATTGAAATATATATATTCAAAGCTTGAAATTCGTCTTATGGGTAGAATTTGGCTGAAAACGTGAGGCAACACGTGTGTCATAATTATTTACATTCAATGGTTAATTTTTAATCTTCATATTTTTAAATAATATTAATAAAAACAGCAAGGTATTGCACTTTGTGCTCAGTTGGCATGCGATATGCATTGATACAAGTGCGTAATTTTAAAAATGTTAACAAGGTTATTTTGGAGAGTGAGATGAATACAAAAATACTATTATGGCCTGCTGCAGCCCTGCTGGGTTTATCCAGTCTGTCTGCCCAGGCAACACCAACAGTCGATCTTTATGAATTTGACATCAATATCGACGGCGTAAGTTCATATATAAAGCCAGGCGGTGAAGCGGTGCCTGCTGGCGTTGATGTCAGCCTTTTCGATATGAGTACCGGCCTGGGTAGCATT
>JAJDNP010000045.1 GCA_022340645.1 Gammaproteobacteria bacterium
AAATTAAATCAAGACAAGCGCATACTTTCCTATACCATCGAATCAGAAAACTTTGAGTCAATCCATAATCATTCTGCTTATGCGATGGTCGAAAAAAACCGATAAAATACCCCGCACAAGGATATTATTAACCCGGCGACATATATTGTCGCCGGGTTAATAAGTAAAAAACGAAAACCTGGTCAGCGAAACACGCACTAAAATGCCGGGAGCATTTTGAACATACGCTAGTACGGTCCGAAGGATATAGCACAGGAAACGCGTAGTAAAAGACACAAAGTCGCCAGGAAAAATACAAACCAAAATATTTTATCTCTGCGGCTTTGCGAGAAACCAGCATTTGTTGACTTAGTTGTTACTTTTGCCTGAATAATCCTAAACTAACTAACAACAGAAATAACAAGATAAAAAGTAATGAACAACCCATTTCAGGAACAACTGCTTAAAGCTGGCCTGGTGACAAAAAAACAGGTACAAAAAGCAAAACAGGATATAAACAGAAAAAACAGACAACAGCGCGCGACCAGGGAAAAAGCCATCGACGAAGCCCAGCTTAAAGTACAACAGGCGGCTGAAGAAAAAGCTCAACACGACCGCGAACTAAACAGAAAAAGACAGGAGCAGGCACAACAGAAAGCCATTTCAATTGAAATAAATCAGCTCATTAACAAGCACCGTTTAGCGCGAGACGAAAGTTGCGAAATCGCCTATAACTTCGAGCATAAAGGCAAAATCAGGCGTATTTATGTTAATCATGAAATGCAGCAAAAAATCATGCAGGGGAAACTTGGCATAGCACGGATTGAAGGCGGCTATGAACTGGTGCCCAGTAACATTGCGGAGAAAATTCAGCAGCGAAATGAAAAACGTGTCGTTATTTTCAGCAAAGATCAACAGCCCGACCATGCTGCTGACATTGCTGAAACTGACCCATATTCAGATTACAATATTCCAGATGACCTGATGTGGTAGGCGCATCGAAACAGTTTTTCTCGCAAAGACGCCAGGAAAAGTACAATTATATAATCTTTTCTCTGCGTCTTTGCGAGAACCAATTCATTAACAACACTTACTCCAGCACTGTAGGGCGCAATAACCAACGGGCATTGCGCCGTATCGTAATGAGTCGAGGAATATAGCGCCGCTCCAGCAATTGTTCTATCTCGGTAGGAGCGGAATTTTATTCCGCGATAAATGCCGGCATCGTATGGCGATCACCGGAATCGAAAAAACTTTATCGGCCTACTTTCACCTGTCACCCTGAGCGAAGCGAAGGATCTTAACAGGCGGTAGATATTGCTAGATATAAGATCCTTCATTCCCAGCAGTTACATTCAGGATTACAGTACGAAAGACGATAGGTGGTTTACAACACGGCGCAATGCCCGTTGGTTATTGCGCCCTACGTTTATCATTTTCTCGCAAAGAAAACAAAACAAACATTTCTCTGCGACTCGGCGAGATTCAATTCATTAATACGCTTACTCCAGTTTTTCGGCCAGCAGGTTTCTTAGCTGCTCGGCGAGTGCGGTACCATACACATTACCATCATCATCTATGCGTTGTGTATTGCCTTCATCTTTCACTGCTATCTGTACACCGCCATCGGTATCAGTGAACTCAAGTCGATAATGGCGGCTTTTATCTGTTTTCAGGTCCTTATCGGTATCACCTTTAAACAGCTGCATCAGCCAGCTGGTTTTCGCCAGTTCATCTTCTTCTGTTTTCAGTTCTTCATCAGAAAGTTTTGACACCGTAAAGTAAATGGTATTTTTTTGTTTATCTTCATGAATGTCCTGCATGCGCATGCGGTCAAGTGCACGCATTGCCCGCCGCCAGACGAAGTCCATGCTGCCTTTCATGGTCAACGCCGTGGTATTTGTTATGTCAATTTTCACCAGAGAAGCGTAAGGTCGATAATTTTCCAGCAGCTGTACTGTACCCTCTTTACTTAATCCGGCGAATAAAGCCATACGTGAGATAATTTCACGTTCCGCTTCCAGGTCACTGGGGAGAGTTCGCCAGTAATATTCATCTCCATATTCGCCCCGTGCAACTCGTTCAATTCTTGTGTGTGCAATGTAGATACGTGTTTTCTGGTCGTTATCAAAAGACTCGATGCGAACACGGAATTTGTCTTTCTGGTCAGGTTCAAGTTTCTGTAACATTGAGCTGAAGAATCCGGTATCGGCATCCAGCCGTTCGGTCCACTCGGTTTCCATAAAGCCAAGCAGAGGACGAACTTCTACAAGTTCAATGCCCTCTGCCTCCCAGAACTCAAGTAATTTATACCAGACAAACTCAACTTTGTTATCGACTTCAATCCAGCTGTTACCGGCGTAATTAACCACGCGCACACCAGAAAATTTTGGTGTTATCACGGTTTCCAGTTTGTTGTTATCGCGAAAACGCTGCAATGCTTCGTCGGTCGGTTTGGCTACACGAAGCTGGTCAGCGGTATCCGGTTCGGTTAAATCAGGGGGCACTTCCAGGTTTTTGTAATATTCCGCGCCCTGGTAAACCGGGCGCTCATTACCACCAAATAAACCGCAGGACGAAAGCCAGAACACCATCGAAACGGCACAGAAAACTCTCAATTTAATTAATTTCATTTAGTTAACACTCCGGCCTGTTGCATGCTTTCACGCAGCGGTTGACGATATTCCTCAGCAAGAACTGTCAACGGTAGACGTATACCTGGGGGAATAAGTTTCATTTCATACAGCGCCCATTTGACCGGAATAGGATTGGCTTCGAGAAACAGCTTTGCATGCAGGCCGGTCAAAGGCTGATTTAGTGATTCCGCCAGCTCTCGATTACCCGCCAGCGCTGCTTCGCACATAGCAGCCATCGCTTTGGGCGCTACATTGCTGGTAACCGAGATAACACCATGACCGCCACACAACATAAACTCTGTACCTGTTGCGTCATCGCCGCTGTACTGGTAAAACTCTGCCCCAGCTAATAGCCGCAGAGTTTCGGCCAGGCGATTGAGGTCACCGGTCGCATCTTTGATGCCTATAATATTATCGATTTCTGACAGGCGTTTAACGGTTCCAGGCAGCATGTCGCAGGCAGTGCGCCCCGGCACATTGTACAGAATCTGAGGGATATCTACTGTTTCTGCAATTTTCTTATGGTGAAGATAAAGTCCCTGCTGTGTTGGTTTATTGTAATACGGCGTCACCAGCAGACAGGCATCGGCACCGCCCTGCTGTGCACAGCGCGTTAACTCGATCGCCTCCCAGGTTGAATTCGCACCGGTACCGGCAATTACCGGTATTCGGCCACTGGCCATCTCTACGGTACGTGCAATCACCTCACAATGTTCATCCATATTCAGCGTGGCCGATTCGCCCGTGGTACCCATTGAGACAATTGCCGAAGTATTATTTTCTATGTGAAATTCAACCAGATTCGCCAGACTTTGATAATCGACGCTGCCATCAACCTGCATTGGCGTAACCAGCGCAACCATACTGCCTCGAAACTTGCCGTGCTTAACCATTCAAAACCCCGAAAAACCAAGGCGCACAGTTAATCAATATTTCACCTTTTTTTCAATGATTTATATTGCGAAACACGAATAATTTACTAGTATTTATATATAAAAAAAGGGCAGCATCGAAGCATTTTCCTGGTATTCGCGTATACATTGCCATACAGGATCATGCCTGCCATGTACTCAGTATAAGTCGATAACAAACATTATAAAAAATGGACAAAAAAGTGGACAAATCAAAACAAACAGAACGTCGTATCTACAACCGCATTCCGTTTACCGCTGAAATCCTGATGCAAAGCGGCAATGAAGAGTGGAGCTGCAATCTGCTGGATATTTCACTCAAGGGAATGCTGGTAGAACCGCCGGATAACCTGGATATTAACCTGAACAATCCCTGTGGCATGGCGTTATTCCTGGGCGAAAATATCTCTATCCACGCCCGGGTAAATATTACCCATCACGAAAACGGCCACTGGGGATTGAAATGGCTACAAATTGACATTGCCAGTTTGCAGCACTTGCGGCGCCTGATCGAGTTAAACAGTAATGATCCTGCGATGTTAACCAGGGAACTGTCTGAACTTGGATAAACCCGGCATGACCAGGCCAAATCTTATACATCTGTCACAGCTGCGAATGAATTCGCAGCTGCATTTATCAGCAACAGCCTCCCGCTTAAGATCTAGCCGGCTCTAATCTAAAACGCGCCAATCAAGTCTTTTTGTTTACGCGTTTTTTGTTTACACTGTAGGCCTTTATTAGCGGCCAAATGTTCTCGCAACAAATATGACAGCAAAACTCGTTATTTCAGCACTAGGTACTGATCGTCCCGGTCTCGTCGACAAGCTCAGCAATATCATCTACAGCCACGCACTGAACATAGAAGACAGCCGCATGACCGTTCTCGGCGGTGAGTTTGCCATCTTATTGCTGGTCGCGGGAGAGTCGTCATCACTCGAGGCGCTGCAATCAGCGCAAGGCGAAATCGAACAGGCATTAAACATGAGCCTGTTAATCAAACCTACAACCGCAACAAATACGGCGGATGACGTTGTCCCCTATTCTGTTGAAGTGAGCGCGCTGGACAATCCCGGTATCGTGCACAACATTACCAGTTTTTTTTCAAAGCGGGACATCAATATTATTAGTTTGCAGACGAAACGCTATTTTGCACCGCATACGGGCTCACCCATGTTTGCATTGCACATGACGATTGGTATTGCAGCTGATTTCAATATCGCGGAATTACGTGATACCTTCCTGGAAACCTGTGATGGCCTTAACCTTGATGCTGAACTAAAGAAGCCATAAAAGATACCTCATTTAACTGTCTTCCTGGTTGAACTATACAAGATAAAAACGGGCGAATGGTTTAACATCCCGGCATTACGTTTATTGACAGCCTTAATCCAGTGGGTACAAGCTGATTTTTACTCTCGCAGAGTCGCGCGAGGTGCAAAGGAATAGATTAAAATATAGAGTGTAAACGAACATTATCATTCACAGAATAAAACAATTACTCAGGTATTTGCCGGTTACAGGCGACAACTGACTTAGTTACTAAGATTTATAATGGGCGCCTGATCAAGAATAATAACCATGCATTGTTTACCGCCATATTGAATAAATCTTTGCACACCTTGCGTCTTTGCGAGATAATTTTTTATCAATACACATTGCTGTCCCGTAAACTTTTAGGTGCATGAACTGGAGGTCGTTGCCTGAGACCGTATGCCGCATGGATGCGGCATCCGAGCGTACATGGATGTATTTACAGCGTGTCTCAGGCAACAACCTCCAGCTCATGTCTCGAATGGTTTAAATACAGGCACTTACATACACATCAATGATTTATTGATATTGCAGTAAAGCTAACGGGGAAAGCAGTGATCAATACATTAACAATTATTTCCCAAAAATTAATAACAACTACCGTGGCAGGTAAAAATTAATATGGTAAAAATTGGAAAGAAAGTAAAAAATTTCTCACGGCCAGCAACCGGTGATAAAACCCTGAGCCTGAAAGACCTGAGCGGAAAAAAAGTTGTGCTTTACTTTTACCCCAAGGACAGCACGCCCGGCTGCACCACGGAAGGCCAGGATTTTCGTGATGCCAAAGCCAGGTTCAGCCGGCTGAATACGGTTATCCTCGGCGTCTCACGTGACAGCATCAAAAGGCACGAAAACTTCAAGGCAAAACAGAATTTCAATTTTGATTTACTTGCTGATGAAGACGAATCCCTGTGCAATGAGTTTGATGTCATCAAACAGAAAAAACTTTACGGCAAGGAATACATGGGAATAGAACGCAGTACATTTTTAATCGATGAGAATGGCGTACTGATTCAAGAATGGCGCGGTGTAAAAGTTAAAGGCCATGTCGATGAAGTCCTGGCAGCTTGCAAGGCGCATAGCTAAGCTTCACGCAGAAACCTGCTTTCAAATCTCATATGCATGCCAGCCTGAAACCCTATCTTTCCGTACGTCCCCTGGTATGGACGCTGCTGTTTTTTACCATTCTGATCTGGTCTGGCATCAAGCCGAAAGATTTCACCACCTGGGTACTTGAAGTCGCGCCCGGTGTTATCGGTTTCATTATGATGGTGATTACGCGTAAAAGCTTCCCGCTGACCAATCTGAGTTATATCCTGATTTTATTATTTTGCTGGATCCTGTTTATTGGCGGGCACTACACCTATGCTGAAGTGCCGCTGTTCGATACCATCAGGGACATATTTAACCAGTCAAGAAACAATTTCGACAAACTGGGACATTTTGCCCAGGGTTTCGTGCCCGCAATTATCTGCCGTGAAATTGTTGTCCGGCTACAGATAATCAACAGTAAATTCTTTACTTTCTTTTTTACGGTGTGTTTTTGCCTTGCTTTAAGTGCATTTTACGAATTGATTGAATGGTGGGTTGCCCTGATCAGTGAGGAAGCCGCTGAAGCCTTCCTGGGAACACAGGGTTACATCTGGGATACACAATCTGATATGGCATGGGCATTATCTGGTGCGATTATTTCGTTAATCCTGCTGAGCAGGCTTCAGGATAAACAAATTCAGCAATTACAGGTAAATACCTTATGATAACAACTCCCATGAGTGAAAAAACCTTTATCAAAGGCAAAGATGCCGCGCTTGAGGAATCGATTGATTCGATGCTGGCAAAATTAAAAGCCCTGAATATCGATATCGAAGAAGCGTCCTGGCTAAACCCGGTACCCAATGTTTATTCTGTTCATATTCGAGACAGGGACTGTCCGCTGATGTTCACTAACGGCAAAGGTACGACTAAAAAATCCTGTCTGGCCAGTGCGCTGGGTGAATATTTTGAACGCCTGAGCTGTAATTACTTTTTTGCTGATTTTTATCTTGGCCAGGATTTCGCCAACGCAGATTTTGTCCACTACCCGAACGAACGCTGGTTTAAACCAGTAAATGGCAGCGACGAAATACCGGCAGAACTGCTTGATGAAAAACTCTGGGCCTATTACGATCCCGAGAAAGAACTCACTGCCTCAAAGATTTTTGACACCAATTCCGGCACCGGGGAACGCGGCATTTGCGCCTGCCCTTACCAGCGCTTACGTGACGGTAAAAACATATGGTTTCCGGTAAACATCATCGGCAACTCCTATGTCAGCAACGGTATGTCGGCAGGCAATACCAGGAACGAGGCACGCGTGCAGAGCCTGTCCGAAATATTTGAGCGTTATATCAAAAACAAAATCATTGCCGAAGGCATCTGCCTGCCTGAAGTACCCAGCGCTGTGTTGCAGCAATATCCGCGAATTGTTGAAGCGGTCAGCAAGCTTGAACAGCACGGTTATCGATTGCGTATCGCGGATGCCTCTTTAGGCGGACGTTACCCGGTGATGAGCGTGACCTTGATAAATGCCAGCAATGCCACCGTATTCGCATCATTCGGTGCGCACCCGAGCTTTGAAGTAGCCCTGGAACGCACGGTAACGGAGTTGCTACAGGGACGCGACCTGGATCAGTTAGACGGTTTTCAGCCGCCCAGTTTCCATCTGGACGAAGTGGCTGATCAGCATAACCTGGAAACACATTTCATTGATTCCAGCGGTCTGATTGCTTATGACTTCTTTAAAAACAAGGCAGATTATGAATTTTGCGACTGGGATCATGACGCCACAACCCGGGATGAGTTCGGCTACCTTAGCGAGATCATTCACGATATGGGTTTTGACATTTACATTGCTGATTACGAGCATCTAAACGTTTATTGCTGCCGTATTATTGTTCCCGGCATGTCTGACATCTATCCAGTGGATGACCTGGTGTGGAACAATAATAATGAAGGCGCATTTTTTCGCGAAGAGCTTCTTTCCTTAAAACAGCTTGATAATTCACAGTGGGCAACCATTCTCGACCGGCTGGATGAAGGCGGCTACAACGATTACCAGCGCGTCGCAGAGTTTATAGGTATCGCGCCTGACCCCGGCACGGTCTGGGCGCGGCTGCGTATTGGCGAACTTAAAGCCATGTTATGCCTCGCCCTCAAACACGATGATGCTATTGACTGGGTGAACTGGTGTTTACATATAGACCAGCTTGAAAACGAAGCGGCACGTTTCTACTTGTGCCTGAAATCGTTACTGGAAATCAACATGGACGAACAGCGGCAACTCGAACATTACATGGATAGCCTTAAATTACTGTTTGGCGAGCAAACCCTGGAAAAAGGCCTTGATGTCATTTCGGGTGAAGAAAAATTTTGCGGTTTGCACAGCCCTGGATTAAGCCTGGAAGGTTTTGATATGCACAATAAACTGCTTGAAGGATATAAAAAACTTCACCACGCCAAACTGCATAACTGGCAATAATACTAGCCCGTACATTTCACAGGAATACTGCAAGTAACACTTAACCCGAATATTTCATAGGAATGCAGAGTTTTGGGGAAATATTCGGGCCAGCTCCAGTAATGCTGAAAAAATTAGCGGCTCATATTCTGAAATTGTCTGGCTGGAAGGTTGAAGTCGAGCTACCCAAAGAAAAAAAATATGTGCTGACAGGCGCACCCCATACCAGCAACTGGGACCTGGTCCTGGTGCTGCTCGCCTGCTGGTCGATAGATATAAAAATAAACTGGGTCGCTAAAGTAGAGATATTTCGCGGTCCACTGAGGACCCTTTTTACTGCCTTAGGCGGCATCCCGGTTGATCGCAGCGCTTCACACGACTTTATCAACATGATTACCGAGACATTTAATCACCGCGATGAAATGATACTGGGGATCACACCTGAAGGAACCCGCTCTAAAACCGACTACTGGAAAACGGGCTTCTATTACATTGCCCTGTCTGCAAATGTACCCGTCTATTTCGGTTACATCGATTACCACAACCGAACACTCGGTTTCAAACAGCGCCTGGCACCCAGTGGTGATATTGAATCAGACATGAAAATAGTTGCAGATTTTTACCGCAACATCAAAGGCAAGCACCCGCAGAACCAGGGTCCTGTCAGGATTAAAAACAAATAACCTGAAAAAATGAAAAGCGATATAACACAGAGAGCACAGAGAAAAGATAAATTTTAATATTAGTTTCGTTGTTGTCATACTGAACGACAGTGAAGCATCCTGTTGCCTGACGCAAATTCAGCATTATAAAAAGCCTTCCGCTTCGCTACGGTCAGGATAACAGAAAACAACAATATACTTTCTCTGTGTCCTCTGTGTCTATGTGGTGAAAAATGGCTAGTACGGCCTGGCGAATTGAGGAAGACCTCCCGCCTGGTAGCCAGTCGGCGGGTACATGGGTCGAGGCTGCCGCACCTGTCTCGGCATATATCCAGATTGAGTCTGTGGCGGCATGCGTGGTTGCTGAGTATGATAACCCTGCGGCTGTCGAGCGTTTATTGCTCTACCGGTTATTGATATAGCCTGTTCTGGCACAGCAATATTTTGTGAACCTGCTATCACCCTGCCTGACATATCCACTGTTTTATATGCAGCGGGTATGGCAAAGGTATCTGCAGCCAGCACAACATCAGTATTTATAGATTTAACTTCAAGCTCAATACTGCCATTTTTTTCGGTACGCATTGGCAGGCCGACGCTATCTACAAAGTCGACCAGCTGCATATCCGCTAACGTACAGGCATCGACCAGGCTGGCGAAACCGCCGAGGGCGGCGCGCTGTTTTTCCATCATGATTTTCATCGCGGCCAGCAGTTCCCTGACGCCTTCGGTCTCATAGGCATTTATTGAACCGTATATAACACCGCAATACTTGCCGTTCGCCGCATAGCTGAACTTCTGTGTCCTGTAGCCGGCAACTGTCTGCCCATTTCCCTGTAGGGATATCGATGCGTGAACCGCGGCTGTATTGCTGTCCGCGGTCGCATCACCCGCATTAACCAGAGTGACAAGCTGTTTATTCGTGTTTACAATTTTGATGCTGTGATCGCTGCTGTCAAGAATCACATATTCTGACGCAGACTTATCCATTCGAACTCTCTGGCCATCTGTTATTGCCGTGGTAATTTCATTGTTTTTCTGTATTTCAACAACTGTGCCAGCCACAACGGTTGAGCTGAGCAAAAACAACATTCCAAAAAGTTGTATCAATTTAATCATTTACCGCTCCGAAAACAGGTGAAATTATACCTGTTCATTTTCCTGATATAAATTCCTTATCCCTGAAACCACCGGCATATATCCCAAAATATATAGTCAAATCTATATGATAATCATTTGCATTTGCATTTGTGATTAGTATAATGAGCGCACACTTGTAATGGCGGAGTAAACATGAGGCATAGATCTATCATTAAAAAGACATTAACCGGCGCGGTTATCCTTGGTCTGAGTCAATCAGTTTTTGCGGTAACTGATGAAGAGTTCCACGCCCTGCAACAGCAGTTCAACCAGTTAGCTGACCAGGTTGAAGAAAATAGTAAAAGCAGTGCCAGTGATACCACTATCGGCGGCTACGGTGAATTAAACTACAACAATTTAGATAATGGCGGTGGCAAAACACTGGACCTGCATCGTTTCGTGATTTTTCTCAACCATGAATTCAATGACAGTATCCGTTTTTTCTCTGAAGTAGAAATTGAGCATGCCCTGGTCAAAGATACTGTAGATGGCTCGAATGATGGTGAAGTTGCCGTAGAACAGGCTTATGTACAGTTCGATTTAAATGACAATAGTAAAGCGAATGCCGGTGTATTTTTAATCCCGGTTGGCATTTTAAATGAAACCCATGAGCCCACGACTTTCTACGGGGTAGAACGCAACCCGGTTGAGACATACATTATTCCAACCACCTGGTCGGAAGGCGGCGCCATGTTATCCGGTTATTATGAATCCGGATTCAGCTATGACCTGGCATTAAGCAGCGGTTTAGATGGCGGCACAGATATTCGCGGCGGTCGACAGAAGGTGTCCAAGGCAATCGCGGATAATCAGGCGCTGACCTTACGACTTAAATACACGGGTGTAAGCGGGCTTGAGCTGGCAACAACTATTCAGGCGCAGGGTGATATGACACAGGACTCAAGCGACACAATTAACGGTGCCACCCTGATAGAAGCACATGCCCGCTGGAACGTTGCTGACTTCACCATCACCGGCTTATATGCAAACTGGAATATCGACGGTGACGGCGCTTCCGCAGTAAATAAAGACAAACAGGACGGTGGCTACCTTGAAGCTTCATACAAATTAAATCCCGGGTTCGGCATCTTTGTACGCCAGAATGAATGGGATAATGGCGGCATTGGCGACACCGCCAAATCACAAACAAATGCTGGTTTTAATTACTGGCCGCACGAAAACGTTGTATTGAAAGCGGATTACCAGGCTCAAAATGCGACAGCGGGTGATTTTGACGGCTTTAACCTGGGTATTGGGTATCAGTTCTGATGATGACCGGGCACATTAAACCGGCGCTTTGCCGCGTTTTTAATCAATATCACTGCCCGCTTCGCCGCTATGAAATCTAAGCTTAAGATTACCACCCTGTTGTTGCTCAGCCTGATAAGCACAACAGCTGTGCTGGCAGGTGGTGTCTATCAGCAGCCTGATGAGTTTATCAGTGAGGTATTTGATAACAGTCCGCCTAAAGCAGAAGTGTTATGGTTAAATACAGACTTAAAACAACAGATTGCCGATATTTTAAATCACAAGTACCAGGCTTTACGTATTCGCTACTGGAAACAGCAGCATAAGTCAGCCTGGGTGCTGGAAGAGATTGGCAAGGAAAAACCCATTACCGCCGGCATTGTGGTCAACAATGGCAAAATCGAACGGCTAAAAATACTTATTTTTAGAGAAAGCCGGGGCTGGGAAATACGCCATGATTTTTTTACCAATCAGTTTAAACAGGCGTCGCTTGATGAAAATCATATGCTGGATAAAACCATTGATAATATTTCCGGGGCAACCCTGTCTGTTCGCGCAGTAAAGAAACTGGCTCAAATTGCATTGTTACTCGATCGGGAAATACAGCAAACAGCCGCACCTTAAACCACATCTACGCTAATAACAGACAATATCAAATGTAGCCATGACAAGCCGAAAAACTAAAAAATTTCCTTTTTTTTTATGGCACCGCCGGGCTGGTTTAGCCGCCCTGATCCTGGTTATTATTCTTGCTATAACCGGCATCATGTTAAATCATACGGAAGACCTCAAACTGGACGAAACCTATGTCAGCAGTTCATGGTTATTAGCCTGGTATGGTATTGAACCTGATGAAGAACCGGTTTCTTATCGTGTCGATAATCACATCATCAGCACCTGGCAAAACCAGCTGTTTTTTGACAACAGGCTCATCACCACGCTGCAGCAAAAGATACATGGCGCCATCGGCGTCGATCAATTCATCGTTGTGGCGCTGGATAATGAAATAATCCTGTTATCTTACGAAGGTGAATTTGTTGAACGTGTCTCCACCGGTGTTAGCTTCAGTGACATACAACGCCTGGGCATGAAATATAAACGCCCGGTAATAGAAACCAGCGAGCCGCTATATTATATGGCCGACGAGCATATCCTTGACTGGGATGTCATTATTAATGAAGGCATAGAATGGGCGCAGCAATATAAACTCAGTGACAGCGAATACCAGCAGTTGCTCATCGCCTATCGCGGCAACGGATTGAAACTGGAACGTGTTGTGCTGGATCTGCACAGCGGACGCATCCTTGGCCAGTACGGCAGCTACCTGATGGACGCCGCAGCCATCGCCCTGCTCTGGTTGTCATTAAGCGGTTTATGGGTCTGGTTTAGCCGCCGCCAGAAAATGCAGCACAAAAAGCATTACCAGAAACATCATCGAAATTAGTCCACAGATGAACGCAGATAAACACAGATTAAAACTTTAAAATAAATATTGTCCGCAAAGAACGCAAATGAACGCAAATAAAAACATAAATATGTTTTTATATTTTATGTAATTGCGTATCCGCCTTTTATCGAACTTATGAAATGGGTAGCCTGGTTATAATAATTCATGGTTGTTAATTCGCGTTCATTTGCGTTCTTTGCGGACTAAAAAGTTTTTCTATCTGCGTTCATCTGTGGACAATAGATTTAATTAAGCTTCCCGGTTTTGAATCGACGGCCAGGAATGGATCACCGCCTGGACCAGAGTCGCCAGCGGGATGGCGAAAAACACGCCCCATACACCCCAGAGACCGCCAAAGAAAAGCACGGCAATAATAATTGCGGCCGGATGCATATTCACCACCTCGGAAAACAGCAATGGTACCAGAATGTTACCGTCCAGAAACTGCACCACGAGATAAGCCACCATCAGGTAAACAAAATCGCTGGTTGCGCCCCACTGGAACCAGGCGATTATTGCAATCGGAATGGTTACCGCGATGGCACCCACGTAGGGAATAATAACGGACAGACCCACCAGCAGGCTCATGGTGGCCGCATAATTCATACCCATGACTTTTAGCGGTATAAAAGTCGCGACGCCAACGATCACAATTTCCAGCAGCTTTCCACGAATATAATTGCCCATTTTGCTGTCAACTTCTTTCCATACGGAATATGCCAGACCACGGTCTTCAGGCAGAAACCGTCTAAACCAGCGCAGGATCGCGGATTTGTCCTTTAGCAGAAAAAACACCAGCAAGGGTACGACCACCAGATAAACCAGTACAGTAAACACGTCTCCGGCCGATTTGAGTGACACCGAAACCAGCTTCTGTCCAATATTAACCAGTTCGGAAGAAAAATTGCCCAGCATTCTTTCGATCTCCTGATCGGCAAATACCGGATATCTTTCGGGAATTGTCAGCAGCAGCAGCTGCAGCTTGTTTAAAATATTCGGAAATTCAATCACCAGTTGCGATATCTGGCTTATTACCAGTGGCACCAGACCAAACAGGATTACCGCCAGGGCAGTAATAAACAGGGTGTAACTAATGAGGAAGGCGACAAACCTGGGCAGCCCCAATTTGGTAAATCTGCGAACCAGGCCTTCCAGAACATAAGCAATGATGACACCGGCCAGAACAGGCGACAGTATTTTGCCCCAGTAAAGAACGAGGACCACGCCGAGTACCAGAAATGCAACAAGCAAGATAGCCTGCGGGTCTGAAAAATGCCTCTCGACCCATTCTTTAATTACTTCAATCATTCACTGTCCGTTCCGTTGCTCTGGTCCTGCCTAAAGTCCTCTAACAATCTGTTATACGCTTTCTCGAACAAGAGCTCCATCTCATCGATAACCTCGATAAGATCCCGGCCTTTCACCATGTGATCGGTCATCAGGGCTGACGCCTGTGAAAATACCGACATGCTATCAATCATTGGGTATGTGCTTTTAAGCCGTTTGACCGCACCCACCACGGTTTCGGCTTCCGGTCGCGGTATATCCTCGGGCGGCGGTATTTCTTTTGTCAGCGGGCCGGATCTGGTAAACAGAAAATCAGCAAAGTCACACAGACTTTGCTTACACTCATCATCCATTGACTCATAAAGTTCGATCAGTGCCTGACTGCTTTTGACATTACGGCTATTACTCGTGCTCATAACGGTGCTCTGAAGAGAGGAGGATTAAGCCATTTTTTTGCAAAATTCCTGTGCAAATCGAAGCAACTCATCGCCGGCACGGGATTTGAATTTATAGCGCTGACGAACAAATGAAAACGGCCGTTCGAGCTTGGGTGACAGCTCAACCGCAGTAAGCGTACCCAGTTTTAATTCTTTTTCTATGCTGGCACGGGAAACAATTGAAATTCCCATACCGGCTTCAACCGCGCCCTTGATCGCTTCCGGACTGCTCAACTCGAAACACACATTAAGGAAACCGTCAGGGCTATGCTGCTCAACATACTTTGTGATGGTTTCCTGGGTGCCAGAGCCGCTTTCTCGAGAGATAAACGGGTGGCTCAATATATCGCTAACATGCAATATTGGTAACTGTGTAAGCACATGATTATTCGGCATTATCACCACCAGCGGGTCGACTCGGCACTTTTCAACAATCAAATTCTTGTTATACACGGAGCCCTCGACAATGGCCAGGTCAACCACATTATTTTCAACCATGGCGATAATATCTTCGGAGTTGGACTCCTTTAAACTGATATTCACATCAGGAAATTTTTTCTTAAACTCACCTATCAGCAAAGGCAGCATATATTCAGCGATGGTCGTACTCGCGCCAAGGTAAACCCCGCCGCTGACATCACCCGTCATTTCAGTAATGCTGCGATTCATATCATCGTACAGCTTTAGAATTCGGTCAGCATACATATAAACCTGCTTGCCGGCGTCGGTCAGCGTCACTTTGTTATGCGTGCGATCAAATAAGCGGATATTGAACTGTTCCTCAAGCTGGCGTATCTGGAAAGTTACCGCGGGTTGAGTCATGTGCAATTGCTCTCCCGCCTTGGTAAAGTTGAGCAGGCGCGCAACAGTATGGAATATTTTTAAGCGACGGTCAGCCATAGAGTTAGTTCACGCATAACATATAATAAATGCGAATAAGTATATACTTCCTTTATGTTGATTTTACCTGTATTAAAAGCTATTTTATCAAATATTATCTTAAGGAAGCAGCTAACCGCTCCGATTATAAAGCCTATGGTAACACCACAGGCTATTCAATGGGTAACATACCTGTCATGAACAACAAAATAATCTTTACCGGCATCATTACTACAACCATGTACCTGTTAATGCTATCGCCGTCATTTGCCGGTGTCTACAAGTGGGTGGACCGGGACGGCCACGTTCATTACGGCGATAAACCAGGCAATGCGGATGCCGAACAGGTCCCCATCCGCAAAAATGAAACAACAGAACCTCGCGCCATCAACAAAACCGAAACAGACGGTAATGAAAATATACAGGCTGACAAGCAAAAATATCCAGAAGAGAAGAAATCGGGCGTGCAACCGGAAGCAGCGCAAAAACCTGCTATTTCAAACAAAGAAAAAAACCGATTATGCAACGAAGCGAAAAGTGATATTACCGCAATAAACAGTCGTGGCCGCATGCGTGAAAAAAATAGCAAAGGCGAATACCGCTATTTATCAGAAAACGAACGCCAGCAAAGACTGGCTGCGGCGAAAAAGAAACAGCGCGAGTTTTGTCATTAAATAACCGACGGAGCACCATCATGCCTTTATTAGATATTTCTACCAATACTGCAATTGACAATCAGCAGGAGCTGGCCAAACAGGCGTCAAAATTAACCGCCGAAATACTGGGCAAACCTGAAAGTTATGTGATGGTAAAAATCCAGCCCGAACAGACATTACTGTTCGCGGGAACCAGTGCGCCCGCGGCACATATCAAATTAAAAAGCCTCGGTTTGCCAGAAAACAGAACAGCAGATTTTTCAAAAAAACTATGCTCGTTCATCGGTTCAGCATTGAACATAGACAGCAACCGAATCTATATCGAGTTTGCCAGCCCCGAGCGCCACATGTGGGGCTGGGATAGCGGAACGTTTTAAGTTGGCAGTTGGCAGTTGGCAGTTGGCAGTTGGCAGTTGGCAGTTGGCAGTTGGCAGTTGGCAGTTGGCAGTTGGCA
>JAJDNP010000051.1 GCA_022340645.1 Gammaproteobacteria bacterium
TGAATGGCGTTTTTTTAGCGTTTGATCAGCATCAAGATTGACTGCGGTTAAATCCCTGTGTTTTAGAAAGAAAATCTTGAAGTGAACTGGGTGCGAAAATCGGTTCTCATTTCATCGTCCTTGTCTTTCCGCTTGCCCCAGATGCACTCGATGCCTGTCATCCAGTGTTTGTTTACATCCCATACCAGGTTGCCGCTGGAGTATTCCGTTGCCTGGAGCGATGTGGCTGCCTGTGCATCCTGGTTGTCTATTTCGATACAGCAGTAGGTAAATGTGGATTTCAGGCGAGAAGTCCAGCCGTGAGCATAGCCCAGGGTTACACCATAATCCGAGATGAGTTCGAGACTTGATGTGGCCGGATCATAAACAGCATCGGCATTAGCATTGTGGTAGTGACTGCCGATCCCTTTCCCATAGGTGAGCAAAAAAAGAAAATCATTAGTGTATTTGCCAACCGGCAATTTTATTTTACCGGATATACTGCCGCCAACGCCCACGGCAGAATCGACTGGTCCATTCATATAACTGGCCCGCAGGTCTGTAACAAGAAGCGAGGCCATCAGGTTAAACGTCTGGCTGTCCCAGGTGGCGGCTAAGACACCGTCGGGCAGGCGTGTAAGAGAATCGGCGCCCTCGATGATGTGCCTGTCTGCAGTTTCTGCCGCCAGCATCAGCCTGACACCCTCTGCTAGCGTTCTGGTCCATCGCAGCTGTGGCAGGAGTTGACCAAACTGGTTATCAGTGCCGCGAAAATCAAGCACATCAGGGGCGCTTTCCAGGTCAGTAGTGGTTGACCATGCCTGTCCGAAAAGCAGGTCGCCGCCGAAAAGGATGTCACTAAACTCGACGTAGGCCTGACGCAGGCGTGGTTTGGCATCGACGCCCAGTTCATCATCATACATATCGATGGAGAGAAAAGTTTTTACCCGCTTGTTATCAACCGGTGTTCGTGTCTCGATATACAGGCGCGAGGGAGAAACGCTGAAGTTGGTTTGACCTTCAGTGCCATCTTTTTTCGTGGCGTTTCTTGTTGGGATGGAACTGGCAATAAACTGGCCCTTGCTTAGAATCGCATCGTTATCATGAATTATGTCCAGTTCAATAAAGCCGCCAATTTTTATGCGGGTGTCTGTGTCTTTTATGGCGAAGGAACCTTCCCAGTTGTCGAGCGGTTGTGCATCATCCCTTCTGCTGGTCTGCAGGTCATTTCTCCTGGATGGTATGCTGCTGACCTGGTTCCCGGCCCGAGACTTGCCTTTATCCTGTGCTGCCGGGGCAGGTGCTGACAGGCAGAAACAGAATGCTACGGAGCTGAACAAGATAAGCATTTTTTGCATAACGGTCTCCATTTGCCGTTGCCGCTAAACACGGTGCAGAGTAACAGCTGGAATTATTAAAATGGTGTCATATCGCTTCCAGCTGATTTTAAAGATTAGGCTTCTTATGTCAAAGAAAAACATAGATAGTAACGCCGGTTTTAGCTGTTGCTTTAGTTATGCAAAATCGTTATAAATCTTATAGTAAAGGTAAATTTATATCAGGGTGAACTCTATGAATCGGTTTGTGTGCATTCTGCTTTTGTTGTTACCGCTATTATCATTGGCGGATGAATTTGATGATGCAGAAGAGGCCGCTGTTACAAAGGCGAAAGAATTCGTTAAACAATATCCGATAGTTGAAAATCAGCTTGATGAGATCGGGCTTGTTAATCTATGGCAGCGTATCCAGGGGCTGCACAATTTGATCAGTATCTGGGACTCAAACCGCGAAGCATTTGAACGCGAAGGCCCTGGTGAGCTTAGCCTGTGGCAGATACGCCAGCGCATCAAGTCACACAAGCTATATGCCAGTTACAATGGCAACGATGAAATGGTCAAAGTGCTGGCCGATGTCATTAGCCTGCACGCGTATATTGCAGATCGCTATATGAATAATGAAATGACGTATTCGCCTTATGCCGACGTTGCCGGGTTTACCATACTGTCCGGGCGTTACTTTGCCAGGAATGTGTGGGTTAGATATGGCAAATGCCTAAGAAATAAAAATCAGGGAAAGAAAAACCCGGAAAAGGGCAACCAGGAAAAGAAAGACGAGGCTGATAAGGCAGAAGACAAGATTTTAATGTGAGCAGGCTGTGATAATCCCAATAGCCTTATATTATCCCGGCTCGTTTATTTCTTTTGCCATGAACCGTTCAGTTTGACGTAACTGCCGGGGTTTGATTTTTCTATGGCTTTTTTGCCAGCCAGTTGTTCAACGGCCTGCAACGAGGTTTTGTTGCGTGTGGCAATCTCCTGGTATTTTTGCCTGCGTTGGTCGTTGACGCTTTTTATCAGTGCATTTGTTTCGGCTGATGGCGAGGTAACGGCTTCAAGGTATCCGCTGGGTGATTCCCCCACCAGTCCCTTTTGCTTTGCGGTTTGCAGATCAAGTGCAAAAGCGTGCTGTGCGACAAGCAGCAAACCTATGGTGAATAAAACCGTGATTTTTTTAACTGATACAATATTTTTCATTTTGTCGTCTCCGTTAGAAAAGACCGCTGTCTTCGCTGAAAACATCTTCAAGTTCCCTGTCTACCTTGACGCGAATTTCATGTTCGATTTTGACATTGAGATTAATGGTGATTGGTTTGTCGGGCGCCTCTACCTTAACGCTGGGCGTGCAGCCTGTCAGCATGGCGCCTGAAATAATTACTGGTAATATTGCAGTTAATATTAAGGGCAATCGTCTTTGCATGTCGATAAGACCGGTGGTGCTGTTAGTGTGTGACAGCTTTTTTCTGGTTGTTTTCATAAATACGGCGCACCTTGTAATCGATTTTTTCGCTTAGACCCTGTGCGTAACGTAAACTTTTGAGCAACGAAAGCAGGTTTTGTTCAGTATTTATATTTAAATGTACGGGCCGTTTAGTATCAAGTTCAGGACTGGTACCTTTTAACTGAAGTTTGACCGACAGGTTGCCTTCTTCTGTGTAGTTTACACCAGCTGACAGGTAACTGTAGCGGAAGTCCCTGAGCGCCTCCAGTGCAATGCCTGTCAGTGGATTCTGCTTCAATTGCGCTGTTGCTGTCGCCGGATTGTAGCGAATCGTACCGCTGTCAATATCGTTGATAAAAGCACCATCTTCAACGCGAATACCATTTTCATTTATTTCTACAGGGATGAAACCGCTTACCCTGCCGGTCACGGTAAGATCCTCCAGTTGCTGGGTTTTAACAATTTCAGCCAGGTCGATTTCAGATGCTTTTATGCGCAGGTGATTTTTGCTGCTGTTAGCGTCATACACGAAATTATCTGCTGAGAAAACGCCGCCAAATATTTCCCCCTGCAAGCCTTCAACGGCAAACCGGGGCAACGGGCCGGTGTTTGTTGATTCAAGTTCAAAACCGGCACTGACATTGCTGGCTGTAACACCGCTATCGATATGTTCGAGCTTAACGGTGCTGCCGTGGATGGATTGTAATTCCGGCAGAATTTCAAGTTCATGATCAAATGAAAGGCCGGAGAATACAATTTCATTAAAGTATCCGCCAACATCAGTAAACTGTATATTTGAGGTCAGCCTGAAATCAGCCTGCTGAGACCATGAAGCATGTAACGTCAGTTTAATATTGCCTGTCAGCAAATCGAACGGATATGGCCAGTGTGCCAGCAACTGGCTCAACCTGCTGTTTTCGGCATTCAGGTCTAGTGGGTTTAATGATTTGACAGTGAGTTTTCCGGGGCGTGGTCCAGCTATGTCCTGGTCAAGATCAAAAGTAAATTTACCGCTAACGGCAACCGGCGAAAAGTCGCCGCTCATCTGCAGTATTTCGGGACCGGACAGCAATCGGGCATTGATATTCTTTATCTTAAAAACTTGTGACTGGTAGGATGCGGCAAATGAATCCGAGCGGAAACCGCCCTGATATACCCAGTTCCCGCTGCTATTTGTCAGTTCACCAACCATAAAAATATGACTGGCGTTTAATGAAAAATTGCCGTATTTATAATCACTGGCATTAAAATAGGAACCGTTGAGTATTTGTATTCGTTTTCCCGGGTCGTCAGCTGATGTTTTGATTTTTAATTTGATAGCAGCATTACCAGTGCTGAATTCCTGGTAACTCAATTTGTCGCATGCAGCTGTAAGTGTTGCTAAAACCTGTTTATCTTTAGCTGGTTTATCTGGAGCAAGATCAAACAATACTGTTCCAGTAATATCCGTTGTTCCAGCCAGGGCTTTTTTATCTGACAGGGCATTGCCGCCTGGCGGCAGCCATGGTTGTAACCAGGACTGTAATCTCTGCGGTTTAACCAGGTAACGGCCCGTTATCCCTGAATTCTGCAAAGCCAGTTCAAGATTTGCCGCCAGCTTTTCGCCATTAATGCCTGTTGGATCGATTAGCCTTAATTCTGCCTTCAGCGAGTCTTCGGTCAAACTACTGATAACGATTTGAGGTAAAGCCCGTGTTTGTTCACCGAGCGGTGGATTTAACAGGGTGATTTCTGCAGCCAGTGATTTATCCTTGACCGTGCTTTTTAGCCGCAGGGTTTTTCCATCAAGCTTACTCAACGGCGAACCACTCAGCATAAAGTGTTCAACATGTATTTCATTAAAAAATATATATTCAGCTAAAGCATGTTTTAAAGCTTTAATTGCTTTGTCAGGCTCAGGTGGCTCGTGGGATTCGGCTGACTCACCGATTGTACTGGTGTTTTGCTGATAGCTGATATTAAGCGTGTCTACTGAAAGCCTGTCAATGTGCCCGTTTATGATTTCTTCAGGCTGATAGCTGATATTAATGTTATGTGCCACAAGATGCAGCAAAGCTGTGTCAGTTAACAGCGTAAACTTGAGCCGGGATATGCTGCATTCACTGACATCCAGCTGCTGAATATCAGCTGTAATGTCCGTCAGGCCGGCATCAGACATGGCCCTGGTAATAACGGCTTCGGTAAGTTGTGTACGTGCCGACCAGGCCAGCAATGCCAATATAACGACAAATAGAAGAAGTAAAAAATACCAGTGTCTACGCATAAACATAGCCAGCTTCCTTTACTTCACGGCATCAATTTGAACTGTTATATTTATCATTTTTTGCATATTACATTGCAAACAGGTATCTATGCCATCATCATTGCATCGCGTAACAAAGATTGACAATATGTTCAATCAGAAATTCACGGAAGTGGCCCGCTAACCCCTCACTATTAGAACTGGTATTCGTATGTTTAAATCGATAAGCAAAATTTTACTCACTGGTTTTATCACTTTATTACCTGTCGTGCTCACGATTTACCTGTTGTACTGGCTGGCAGTATCATCAGAACAGGTGATGGGCGGTGCATTGCGCTGGGTTTTACCTCAGGCAACATATTTTCCCGGCCTGGGCATGGTTGCCGGATTGCTGGTGGTGTTTATCGTCGGCCTGATGATGAAGGCCATCCTGGTACGCCAGCTGTTTGCTTTCGGCGAGAAGCTACTGTACCGCCTGCCGCTCATCAAAACCGTCTATCGTGCGATGCGCGACCTGTTTGATTTCTTCACACCGAAACAGGAAGGGCTCGGGCAGGTGGTGGCGGTAACGTATAACGGTATTGAGCTGATCGGCTTTATTACCCAGTCTGAGCAACGACGTTTGCCGGAGTCATTCCGTAACCAGGACAAGGTCCTGGTGTACCTGCCCATGAGTTATATGATTGGCGGCTTTACCGTATTTATCCCGCGTGAGCATATACGGCCGCTGAAAATGACCATGGAAGAGGCGATGCGTTTTGCCCTGACGGCGGGGATTACCGGCAAGAATGAGGATTAATCGATGCCATATGTTTTTAGTAAGAACAGTGCTGATCTAAAAACGAAAAGCTTTTAACCACAGAGGGCACAGAGAAAAGATTTTTTGTTAACAGCAGTGCTGCACAGGCATCCAATATGAACTCAATGTCTTTGGACTGAAAGTCCATAGGTTGCTCTCATGGCTGAAAGCCATCCGCATAACCATAATTCATTTTATCTCGCAAAGGCGCAAAGCTCGCAAAGAAAGGCTCCATGATCTTTGATGTTTTTCTTCGCGAGCTTTGCGCCTTTGCGAGAACATCAATTACTGTTTATAAATACAGGCATTACTAAAGTCTTGCACTAAAGTGCATAGTTTTACTAACCTCTTGGAACAATAAAACTCTGTGTCCTCTATGCCTCTGTGGTGAAAAACTTGTTCAGCACTATTAAAAATTCGTGTCTGGAGTATACTGTAACGTCATGACGTGGACTATTTGGAAGAAAGAAAATGAATGATTATAAACATGTTCTGGCCGCAATTGACTTCTCCAGTTCAGCCGACCAGGTGTTACTCAAGGCTCGTGATATTGCTCAGCGAAATAACGCCAAATTCAGCCTGTTACATGTTGTGGAATACATGCCGCCGATGGATTATGGCAGCGACCCGATGATAGGCAACTGGGGTGTTGACGAAAGCGAGATGCAGGAACAGGCTAAACTGTCGCTGCAGAGAATCAGTGAACAGCATAAGCTGGAAAATGCAGATCTGAATGTACTGCTGGGCACACCCAAGCACGAAATTTCTCAATTTGTACAGGATCAGCAGTGTGATCTGGTTGTGATCGGTTCACATGGCAGGCATGGTATAGGTCTGCTGCTGGGTTCAACAGCCAATGCCGTGCTGCATGCCATGCCCTGTGACATACTGGCGGTGAAAATAGAAGAGTAATAGTCCGCGAAACACGCAAAGAACACAAAAAAAAGCAAATCAATTTGTTTGCTCTTATCCCCTTAATTCGCGTCTTTTACTACGTGCCTTTTGCGCTACGTCCTTCGGGCCGTATTAGCGTACGATCATAAAGCTCCCGGCATTATAGTGCGTGTTTCGCGGACTGAGCTTTTTCTTTTTTATCTTATGGCAGCTTGCGGCGGAGTACTAAGACCATAGGCATCATTAGCATACAGCAGGGTCGTAGGTTTGGTTAGCGAAACGAAGCGTTACCCGACTTTTGCGACCCTGGCCCGCCAGATGCCGGATTACGCTATCGCTAATCCAGCCTACGGCGCTGTTAACTACGGAGCTTCGATAAATAATACAAACAAAAACGGCAGCCATAAAGGCTGCCGTTAATATGCTATGAAAACTGGTATCAGGCTTTACGTCTTGCAATACCTGCCAGACCTAAAAGGCCGGAAGCGAAAAGCCAGACGGCAGCAGGGACAGGTACAACAACTTGTTGTACAAAACCGGTAAGTGCAACGCTGCTGTCAGCACTCAGACTAAAATCGATTTTGACAGTCATCAGGTCATATGCAGTATTGCCGGTAAATGTATTACTGGCGGTGTAGACCGGCGAATTCTGAACTTGCGGACCTCCAAGGAAACCAAATGCATCACCAACATCAACACCTTTGGAAATTGAACCAATTCCGAGAACGCTTGTATCTACATCGAATGCAGTAAGAATTTTGTTCGTACCAATGCCCTGAATTTGTGCACCTGCGCTACTGCCTGATGTCAATGGAGTAGTCAAACTTGAGCTCGCGTTGATCTGTCCAGACAGAGCAATGGGGAGATTGAAAGTGAAACCAAATGTATTACCAGAACCAGCCGGCGTTGAAGCACCCAGTCCAAAGTGGAGAATTGGGTCGGCATTACCAGTTAGTGAGTTAACCAAAATTTTAGAACCGTCCGGCATGGTCCACATAATGCCGCCACTACCCGTAACTATGCCGCCATTGATAGAGGTTGGGTCAGTATTGAGAGCAATATCACCGGTTTTTGCATCGTAAACAAGCTCACCACTACCGGCATTGTTATTATCATTAAACTTGATGGTGAAGCCGGCGCTGCAAATATTAGCATCACCACACGGAACAATAGTACCTGCCGAAATCTGAAATGATGAAAGAATGCCTGTAGCGAATAATGCAACTGTAGCTAAAGCTTTGAATCGTGCCTGAAGTGATTGATCCATGAATTACCCCTTAAACAATTTTTATAATTTACTCGTCATTGCGACAAATATTGAATTATTGAAAGCAAAACCCATGCCAATATAATAAAGAGTAGTATTATCAGTTAGATACTAATATATTAGTATCTCGTTATTTCTAAAGTGTAAAGAATGCCAGACAGAGTGCAGGACTTAAGGCTAAATTCGTCAGGAATTCTTTACAGTCATTGCACCAGGCAGGGTTTTTAGCCTACACACGGGTGTTTAACGGCATTTCAGACTGTTTTCAAGTGTTAAGTAATTCGACAAAAGCCTGTGCTCAAGCTCGCCAGGTCATTACACTACAACACGACACACACCTTTGCGCCGCCCAGTGGACTCTTTTCTATCTTCAAACTGCCGTTATAGGCCTGCACGATGTTTTTTACAATTGACAGGCCGATGCCGTGGCCGGCAGTAGTTTGATCTGCGCGCATACCACGTAACAGCAGGTCATCTGCCTTGTCATGGGCGATGCCGGGGCCGTCATCACTGACTGCCAGGCACAGCTGTTTATTTACCGGGCTGGCAGTTATCTCGATGACATGATTTGCCCATTTAAATGCATTGTCCAGCAGGTTGCCGATAACTTCCATCAGGTCGCCTTCATCACCCCTGAATTCTAATTTGTCGTCAACGTCTCTACTGACCCTGATCTGTTTATCCGGGTAAACCTTGTTTAATGATTCAACAATGCGGTCTGTAACTGATTTGACATTGACCGTCTTGCCGATGCTGGCAGTTCCAGCAGTGGCTGCGCGTTGTAACTGGTATTCAACAATTGAATTCATCCGCCTGATCTGTTCCTGCAGAGAATCATCAGATTTTGTTTCTGGATTACTCAAACCACTTTGCATAACTGCCAGCGGCGTTTTCAGGCTATGCGCAAGGTCTCCCAGGGCGTTGCGGTAACGTGTTTTCTGCTGCCGTTCGTGCTCAAGCAGGATATTGATATTGTTTGTAAGCCGCTCAATTTCAGCAGGGTACTTTTCCTGTATTTGTTGCTGTTCACCGCTTTCAATACGATTTAGCTCGTGGCCGACTTTTCGTAATGGCGACAGTCCCCATCTCAGAATCACTGCCTGGCTGACTAGCAATAACATGGCCATTGCCACCAGCCAGCCCCATAAGGTTTTACGGTATTCAGCGATTTTTTTTTCAAACGAGCGCAGATCGGTGATGATATTAAATGTCAGCGCAATACTGCCGGCTTTCGTTGCCCAGTCTACGCCGTAAGCAAAGATATAAAAATCATTACCGTCTATGCTGACTTCGTTAAACTTACTTTTGCCACTCGATAATGTGTCTGGCCGGGGCAATTTCGCACCCAGTGCAGAAGAGGACTGCCACAATTTTTTTCCTGCCCTGCTGGTGATGCAGGCATACATCCCGGAAGCGGGCAGTCCGAGCAGGGCATCCAGCTGGTTGGAAGGCATTAACACTTTGCTGTTTTCCACTTCGGCGGCAGCCATCAGCGCATAAAGCTGGCTGGTTAAGGTGTCACGCAGCGCGCTTTCGCTGCTTTCGACAAAGGCGCGCTCCAGTGCTACCGCGGTTAAGGTAATAAAAATGGCTAGTACCAGCGTAGCGCTGAGAATTATTCGACGGTTAAGTGACATAAGCGCTGAATGTGTCTTTATTCGTCAGGATTATTACCCGCATTATTTTCGCCCATACCATTGTCACACAGGGTGAAGCGATAACCGCGGTTGCGCAGGGTTTCAATGGCCTTTAACTGGCCGTCAGGGTCCAGCTTTTTACGTAAGCGGCCGATTAAAACCTCGATGACGTTGCTGTCTCGATCGTCGTCGTGCGGATAGAGATAATCCGCCAGGCGTGACTTGGACACGACCTCGCTCGAATGCCGCATCAAGTATTCCAGCAGGCGGTATTCAAAAGCTGTCACCTCGATCACATTGCGATCAAGCAGGACCTGCTGCGCGCTCAGGTTGAGGGTAACACAGCCACATTTCAGTTTCGTCGTGGGTGAGCCGGTAGCGCGGCGCAGCAGGGCTTTCACGCGCGCCATTAACTCTTCCATCTGAAACGGTTTGACCAGGTAATCATCGGCGCCGGCCTCGAGGCCTTCGACTTTTTCCTGCCAGCGGCTGCGTGCGGTAAGGATTAATACCGGCAGTGCCTGGCCCTGCTGGCGAAGTTTCTGAATGATTTCGATGCCTGACATGCCGGGCAGGCCGATATCAATGATGGCTGCATCAAGCGGGTATTCAGTGGCGAAATAAAAACCTTCATTGCCGTCAGCGCTGGCATCAACGATGAAACCAGCCGTTTCCAGAGCGGTACTGATGTCGGCCAGCAAATCTGCTTCGTCTTCAATTACCAGGATACGCATTAGTTACCAGATAGTATTTTTCCGCTGGTGGCGTCAATAACAACGACACGGACCTTGCCGTCTTCACTTAAAGTTTTTACTTTGTAGACATCGTCGTCGCGTTTAACTGATAGCACACGTCCAGGATAAGCCTCTGTGGCAATGCTCATGGCCTGCTGCTTGCTGATTTCCTGCGAGGCCGCCGCCGCGGGTGTAGCCAGCAACAGTAATAGTGCAATGCTTAAGGATAAGAAAACTGTTTTCATAACATGGATCGTAATTGTTCAAATCCGCTTAAGCTTACACTGAAGTGCTGTACTTAACCATCGACCGCCCGCCGGTACCAGCGCAAATGAAGTGGTACAGGCAGGCGGCACAGGTCTGATTACTCGCGCAAGATAACATCCAGGTTAGCGGAATGCAGGCCAATAATGAACCTGAGATGATCCACGTCATACAGTCCGTCATTATAATAATATTCATTCACCACGTAGTGCCTTTGATCATGGCCATCGTGATCATGGTTGTGGCGATGTTTATAGTGTCCATGATCGTAATGGACATAGTTGTGCGGCCGGTTATGATCCCTGCCATGGTTACGCTTCAGCTCATGACCGTGACTGATTTTCTGGCTTTTGCCCCGAGCTTTGACATCATAATTATCGCTGCGGTAGTGGCCCTTGTTATGCTGTTGGCCGCTGCCTGCTGAGTGTTTCTTGTGGTGACGGCTGCCATCAGCGCTTTCAGCGATCGAAACGGCAGGCGACACCAGTGCAGTAATCAGCGCAGCCGATATAAATAGTGTTTTCAGGGGGGGATTTACGTTCGTGTTACTTGTCATCATAATTCTCCAGGTGTGTTATCAAAACCGGGTTATCCCCGATGACTGTAATTTACCGCCGGGAGGATGAATGAAAGCTGAACAACCGGGAGATAAGCGACTGCTGAAACACTGGCGCAGGAACAAAGTTGCTGGATTCTTTTAGAATTCGACCAAAATTCCTGTTTTACGCTATTGTTATCTTGTCACCTGATATTCTGTGATAGAGGATTATAGAGAATATGTTAGATTAGGCAGTTCACACGAGTATTTTACCGGAGTGCTGTAATTTTCACTTAATTTCATGCTTGCCTCAGGATTTAGCAGTATATTATTGAAGTCCACTATATACCGGAAAACCTTAAGCAGATGCTGTCATGAAAAAATTTCTGCGTATCTCAGTGACACCAGGGTTCATGTGTTTGGAGAGGGTTTACGCCAGCTGGCTGTTGCTATGGATTTCGTCAGACTGCCTGGTGTATTGAAATTAATTTACCCGAATCCTGTATGGCTATGTGTTCCATGCCGGCACTATGAGAAGCCTTTCAATTGTAGCTAAATTATTTTCGATGGTAATTACAATGTTCAGAAGTTTTTTTATCGTTTCTATCCTGATGTTTTCCTCCGTTCTGGGCGCTACTGAAAGCAAGAACCGGGTAATTGCCTTTGCCCAGGACACCATGCGTGACGACTTTCGTATGCAGCAGGTTTTTCAGGTTCGTGATGAAATCGCAAAGCACCCGAAACTTTCATTTCTGTATTCCAATGGTCAGGGACAGACATCATTGATGATTCGGCAAATTGAGCGCTTTATCAAACTTGGCGTCGATCTGCTGATTATTGGTACAAACGATGAAAATGCGATTGTCCCCGTTGTCTCGAAAGCTTACAGGAAGGGTATACCCGTGATAGTTCTTGACCGGGGGATACAGAGTGATGACTACACTACCTTCATTAATTCGGACAATGTCAAAATCGGTAAACTCGGGGCTCAGCACATTGCTGAAAAATTAAATGGCAAGGGCACGGTATTGCTGTTCGAGGGGATACAACATACGGATGTGACGCGTTTGAGAACCCAGGGATTTATGGAGGAGATGAACAAGCACAAGGATATTACAATCATCAAGCGCACCGGCAATTTTTTACGAAAAGATGCAATCAGGGAAATGGAAAATTTGCTGGAGCAGGGCATACATGTCGATGCCATATTCTCGCAAAGCGACAGCATGTTGACCGGCGTCAGAATGGTGCTGAAGCGTTATCACATTGACCCGTCATCAATCGTTATGGTGGGATGCGACTATACCAGCGAAGCACGTGAAGCTATTCGTAATGGCAGCCAGTCGGGCTCTGTATTATTTCCCCTTGGTGGCGAGATATCAGTTGAGATTGCGCTGAAAATTTTCAACGGTGAGCAGGTACCAAAACACATCTATAACCCTGTTAAGCTGGTGACCCAGGAAAATGTGCTTGAGGTTCACCCAATTTTCTAAGAAAAAAACAGCAATTTAGCAAAAATATCTAATTAAAATGCTATAAATATCACATAACATTATGATTATAAAATAGTTAGTGATATATTAAACACGAATTAATGCCTTTTAGCTTTATACAGTATTTGCCAAATTGCTTTAACTGGAAATCAGTGGCCGGTGTTGAGTTATTTAAGGTTTGATTTTCCAGTAATCATACATAGCCATAGTTGCCCAGAACTATTGTTTGTGGAGCAAATCGTATGAACAGACTATGGGCTGATTTTAAAACCTATGTAATCGTGGTCTGCATTGCTATGAAATATACGGGCTAGAATATTGAAAAATATTTTACTGCAGAAGGGAAGCCTTAAATTCAAACTCTCCATACTGGTAACGTCAGCCGTTTTGCTCGTTGTCACCATATTAGGCATCTATTTCGACAGCTTCCTCAAGCAGAGTTTTCTGACCAATACCCGCGTGCGTATGCATCATGGTTATGAGCGCCTGTCATTGAATCTCAGGAACATAGAGCGCCAGCTGAAGGAAGGCATAGCATATGTCCGCTCAGATGAGAAAATGATTGCTTCAATAGAGTTAATCAACAACTACCAGGACAAGAAAAATTATAATGTCGAGCTGATCGATGAGGAGAAAAAGTCGATCATCAGCGTATTATTGAACCGGGTCAAACTTACTTTCAATGATGATATCGCCCTTTACGACGCCAAGGGTGAGTTAATCGCATTTGTGTACCGGGATAAAAATCGCTATCGTCTCAATTTTATCTCCTATCCACAAGGCGAAGATTTATTATATACACGCTTTGAGGATGAACGCGTGTATAAAGCTGAATACGTTCATCTTCCCTCGAGTATCTCTTTGCTGCATCATTACTATTATGACCCGGAGCGGCTCAAAAAGGACAGCCTGGTTACCTACCAGCGGCTGGATGATCAAATAGCTATCAAGTCGCATCAAAGTATCCTGGACAGCGATTCGGGCAAGATACTTGGCCACATCGAGATGTCAAGAATTCTTAATCATCGCTATTTTGATGCGCTTTCCGAAGCACTGGATCTGCAGCTTCAGTATTCTTTTAATTCTGCGCTGAATGGACAGACGGGCACGTTGAGCGATAATCTGAACCCCCGGCAACTGAATATTATCCAGACCAGCCTGAGCTACACAGCCGTTTTGAAGCAGCAAAGTGTTGATGGTTCTATCTACTATCTGGCCAGCCTGGACAAAAATGTTTTGAATCAGCTGCTGAACAAGAACCGTATTCAGTTTTTGATATTACTGATCCTGGTTGCTGTTTCCATAATGTTGCTGATGCACTATGTCATCAATCGTGTGCTGGACCGACCGCTTTCTGAACTGATGAAACAGATCCGTAAAATTGAATGCCAGGACTACACGGAATCTGTGCCGGTCTCAACGGGTGATGAACTCGAAGATATTTCGGTAAACATCAACCGGCTAGCGCAGAGTGTACAGGAGCGAGAAAATTCCCTGGAGATTTCCAGGGATGAGCTGAAATACCTGTCAAATCATGATGTGCTGACCAATCTCCCGAATCGCCGGGTTTTTTCACAACGCCTGCAGCATGCCATTGATCTGGCAGTTCGCAGCCAGGGCAGGCTGGCAATTTTCTTCCTTGACCTGGACCATTTCAAAATGATCAACGATACGCTGGGGCATGATGTCGGTGACGAATTGCTGATTCAGGTATCGAAACGGCTGCTCAAACATGTCCGTGCTGCCGACACCCTGGCCAGGATCGGCGGTGATGAATTCAATATTCTGGTTGAGAATGCACCCGGTAAAGCAGAGCTTGTAAAGCTGGTACAAAAATATATACAGCTGTTTAGAAAGCCGTTTCACTGTAATGGACATGTACTTAATATAACGGTCAGTATTGGTATCGCGCTATTCCCGGAAAACGGCAAAGATATCGTAACCCTGATCAAGCATGCCGATCTTGCAATGTACCGTTCAAAGGATCATGGCCGCAATAGCTACACTTTCTTCTCTGACAAGTTGTCAGCGGATGCCAGGAAACGGGCAAATCTTATTCAGGCGCTGGAGTATGCTATCGTATCAGGCGACCAGTTTGAACTGCATTATCAGCCGAAAATCCTGGCTGCCTCCCATGAAATAGTTTCTATCGAGGCTTTGCTCAGGTGGAAAAGCCCAGATTATGGCCTGGTGACACCTGACAAGTTTATTGCACTGGCCGAAGAGACTGGATTAATTATTCCGATAGGGCAATGGGTGTTGCAGCAGGCATGCCAGGATTTTTTCCAGTTGCAGGAGGAGGGCATTCGCTTGCAGCATGTCAGTGTCAATATTTCTAATATTCAAATGAATAGCAAGGATATGCTGCAGCAGGTGCGGAATACGATTGACAGTACTGGTATCAAGCATGATCAGATAGAACTTGAAATCACTGAAAGTTATATTGCAACCGATGTAGAACATGCGATTAATACATTACAGGCGCTGCATGAT
>JAJDNP010000053.1 GCA_022340645.1 Gammaproteobacteria bacterium
GTGCAACGCATTGCACCGAATGAAAATCTACATTCAAAACATACGGCGCAATGCCCGATGGTTATTGCGCCCTACTTGCTAAGAACAGACTCTGGATCATTTTCAGCGACCGCGGATATACGGCCATGAGCAGACTGCCAGAAAAAACTATTTTTTCCGCAAATGAACGCAAATACACGCAAATAATTAACATTGATAAAAACGTTCTCAGGCCTATACATATCTGTGTTCATCTGCGTTTATCTGTGGATAATTTATTTTTTTGTTTTTAATAATTCGCGTGTATTTGCGTTCATTTGCGGAAGAATCTAATAGTTTTTTCTTTTTCACCAACGGGCATTCAGGGTCGTCTTTACCCTGTCATCTCGACCGCCGCTACATAACTTTCATGAGATAAAAGCCCAGCCTCATATCCTGGCCAAGGATATGTTCGGTTAACCAGGTTTCAAGATACTCAATATCGTCGTTGGTTAATAGTTTATTCTCTTTATGGAATTTTTGCTGCAACTTCCTGACGCTATCAATTAATTCATTGTGCTCCGCCTTGTGTTCTGCAAAACCATCGTATCTATGCAGCAGCATCAGGCGCTCTTCGTGCCTGAAGTGCCAGATGGTACAACTTATCAGTTCTTCAAGAATTGCCTCGATATACTCTGTCGAATCGCCTGCTGCGACAGACTGGCTGAGTATATTAAACAGGTCTACAAGTCTGCGGTGATCTTCATCTATTTCATCGACTTCTACACTTAATGATTCGTCCCAAATTATATTTTTCACAAGGATTCTCTGGATGAATTAATAAGCTGTATATTAACAAAACCCGCCAGCTTGAACCATAGCAAGATAAAATTCATCTTGCAGGGATGTTAATGCTGAGCGTAGGTACTTCCTGTTGAAAGATTGATTAATTCTGCCAGCGTAAAGCTGTTCCAGTGGCGCCGCGTTTAAGTAACTCGATAATCTGTCCTTTATCCGAGATGTCAGAATGTTCTAATTGCTGGATAAGGGAGCCTGTTATCTCTTCCTGCTGCAAATACTGAATAATATGATCCGTCAATTGCATTTCATCAAGCGAGGCAAGGTAGCTGATGCCTTCATGGTAAATAATCCTGCTTGCCAGAATCTAGGCCATTGCCCGTATAACATAAGGTACAGGCAGTTTGTTTAATAATTTATCGCCGACCCTGTTAAGCAGAGACTCCGGAAAAAATTCCATCATCATGACCTGGTTGAAACCCTGTGTTTTAATGCGGCCATTTTCAATTAGCTGGGCGATAAGATCGGTAATTTTTATAATTTCCATGGACAGTGACATGCTTAACCTGGTGAGACTCTGCTCCGGGTGAAAGTAATGTTCGCGGAACAGGGTTTTCGCTTCAAACATCGCAAATTCCTGCAACTTTTCAATTACCTCGGTTACGAATTTATTTTTAATCTCAAGAAACTCTTCATCACCAAGCATCATGCCAGCGACAATTTCATAGCTGCTGCAGATAACACCGCACTTGTTTGCCGAACTGTCTTTTACGATAAGAATGCCATGCTGGGTGAGCAGTTCTCTTGCTTGCGGGGTAAGAAACAGGTTAGCGCCTTCAACGATTAATTTGCTCGAAGGCCGGCCATTGGCTAACAGAAAATCCTGGAAGTTATGTTCATTGATCGTTGACGGTCTGCCGCCAGCAGGAACAAATACATCCGATTCCAGGCGGTTGTGCAGAGTGTTGCGCGCCTCCGCTCCGCCTGCATCAGCGATGCTGAGTACGCGCCCGGACTGGTTAAGCCAGGACTTTTTAAACTCGGCAATTGGCAGATCATTTTCTACAAGTCGCAACAGCTCCTGGTGGCTTAATCCATCAGGGTCTTCCGCGCAACCGCTGCCATCGGCTATACCTACAATCTTTGCATTTTCACCATATTCACGATTCAGGATTTTAACCAGGTTGCCGGCAACGTCCCCATCAGGTCCGCCGGTAATTTTTATTGTAAAAGATTCTTTTCTCGGGTTAATGCCAATATTATTCAGCCCCACTTCCAGAAAGATATTAACGCCCTCACTGGTCACGCCGTAAGTTTTGTGATTTATCCCGGCATTGGGTTTTGAACTCATAAATGCATTCGGCAGCACGTAAAGCCTTTTTGCTGCCCGCGCTATTATCCACTCGATAAGGTTGTTGGTGACATTTTCATCCGGCCCTAAAAACAATAACTCAGCATCAGGGTAATAATCGACTCGCGGCGTCTCCAGTTGCGCATTATCAATAATCAGATCAAGTAAACCATCGACAAATGATTTGCCGCAGCGAAGTATGTTTGACGACGGTTTTGCTAAAATTACACCCTTGGAACCGCCTTCAGGGATATCTTTATTTTTTAACTGCTGGGCATAAGCGAGGTCATATACCTCATCAAACAGGCGGCCAACTTCTATTGCATATTGTTCCATGCTGGATGGTTGTACTATGCGCACGCCACCGCGGGCTATATCCTGAAAGCGGACATGGAAACCATCGAAAGCTTTGCCGTGAACATAAAAAACACCAAATGCCCTGTTGTGGCGTTTTTCAGATATAAAAATATCCGGTGATAAACGGAAGCAAAGCGCATATCGTTTCGTGGAGTAGACATTGCTTTTTAAAGTGGCTTCAACGATTTGTTTCAGCAAGCCTAAAACCAGTACTTCCTTGTTATCGGCAACATCATCGTGTATGGACTGGTCAACACTGGCTAAAATGCTTTGACTTGCGGCCATGTCATCATTACTGAATTTCTTTAAGAACGCCTGGCAAATGCTAAGCGAAATGCTTTCATGCGATAGCGCTATTTCATTTATGGTCTGCCTTGATAACAATGTCTCCGCATCTGTTGCCATAATTTGATGCGCAATATGGCACAGGCCGACAATAATTTCAGCCGAGATAAGTGACCAGCCGGGATTATTAAAGCTGATATCCAGAACAGACTGATCCAGGTAAGGCAGGCGCAAGATATCACTGACGCGATGTTGCAAAGATGCTGCTGTTTCCGCCAGTGAAATTGCACCATTTATTTTAATTTGCAGTACAACCAGGGCTGTCTGCTCGGGCGTATCGAGCGCAAAGTTTTCCAGGAATGCATCGCGAATATCATAACCAAGGGATGAAAAATAGCGGGACAATCGCTTGAATAAATTAGTAGATTCTATTTGCCCTGAAGCGTAGGCAATGTAATACAGTCTATCTGAGCCTGGTACAGGATTAATACTTGTTACTGCATCCAGGCTGCCGCGTACTTTGCTGACCAGCCGGCAGTGTGCAACGATATCCGCGATATTAAAGCGCTGCAGGTAATGTGTATTAACCGTTGCAATAAATTCCGCCACCTCTGCAGGATTAAAATCCTGTGCTGCATCTCTGAAACAGGTTAACTCATTCAATTGCCTGGCCCTGATCTCCTGTGAATCTGTTTTATTTTCACTTTCATCAAAATCGAAGATATCAATGATCAGGCTGTTGTCATCGGCAGTATAGGCCCGGGCAAGCTGGATGCTTCTATCTTCCGGCAATTGATCCAGGATATCGGTAAGCAGGCCGGGATAGCTGCCAAAGTGTATAAATGTTTGCTGGCTGGCATCATGGTTTGCCAGAACAATCTGTTCCTGGTTCCCCGAGGTATTTGCGATAAGAATGGCCGACAAATGCTGCAACACGGTTTCTTCATCGTTTGTTTCAAAATATATTTTAGGCATGACGTTAAGAAATGATGTCAGCGTCGCATCAATGGAATTTTCAACCTGGCTGAGCAATTTTGTCCTGTAATTATCAGACTTCATTTCCCGCGTGGTATCAAACCAACAAGTAGTAATATTCTGTTTGTTCATTGCCGGGTAATCTTTACCGTTATATCGTTAGTTTTAATTTTATTATCTTTGCGTGTTTTTCATTTCTCGTCATGGCTGGATATGTTTTGAATAACCAGGCTATTTATACCTGAGCATGGCAGAAAATCTGTTTTTTTACTTATTTCTCAGTGTATTCAAGTCTTAAATTTTACTAGTGCTTTAATTTGGTGCGTGTTTATGATAATGATGAATGATTGAAAGCCAAGTTCCAGCCTGATAGCGGTTACTACTGTCTGTGTTTCGGTTATATGGCGGTATCTGCTTTACCCTGACAATGTGTTGACAGCCGGATGGTGATCTTTTCTCCAGGTCAGTTGCATCATATGATGACACTTCGAGTTGAAATTCGCTTAAACTGGGACGATTTTAATTCGTTTATCATTGAGGTTGACATCATGCGTAATGTTATTTTGCTTGCGGTTTTATCCGGTATTTTTGCCAGTGCTTATGCTTTGGATTTTCAACAGTTGAATGAGTCTGTTGACAAGCAAAAGGCCATGGAATCCGTGGACAAGGAGAAGGCCACCGAAGCGCTCAAGGAACAGGACATCAAAAAAGGGTATGAGGCGGTTGATACTGAAAAAGCCAAAGAATCTGTTGACACTAAAAAAGCTATGGATGCGCTGATGAAGTGACTTCACACGATTTGAGAGATTCCTTTCAGATAATCTGAATTCCAGCCTTTTGCACTGCCAAATAGGGGGCAGTGCATTGCTGCCTGTTTATGTGATATCGGCACAAGTCAATAGCATCAGCATGCTTTTGAGGCAATAGCGCAAGCTGCAGGCTTTGATTGTTTTACTAGCATTTTCTTCGTAGAAATAGCCTGGCTAATTGAGAATAAATTCTCTCGGGTTTTTTCACTCTGCCCGATATACATATACTTCACAAGCTCTGCTGTACAGTCGGTGCTCGCCAGGGTATCCGGGACGCTGTATTTGCCAGCGTGAATCTAGTAGTTATTACCTTCCCTGTTTAATTTAATTCATAAGTTCCGAAGTATCTCATTAATAGATAATGACTATCGTATAAATTTAAATAATCAATTATATTAATTGGTGTTTATGCCCCATACTGTTCTCCGTAATCGGTAACAAACTGCGAGAGGAGGGAAAACGATGACGAAAACTATCAGCTTTGCAGCGGTACATTTTACCGTGGCTTTCAGCGTCGCTTACGTGATGAGCGGCAGCGTACTGGTTGGTGGCGCTATCGCGCTGGTCGAGCCCGCAATCAATACCGTTGCGTATTACTTCCACGAGCAGGTCTGGAACCGGTTAGGCAGGGCGGAACCGATGGCTCCGGTCCATATGCCGCATTAGATTTTTAATTAATTAACCACGCAGGAGAAAGTAGACATGCTTGAAAATCGTGAAGGCCAATCTGTACCACAGGTGACATTTCGTACCCGTAATAATCATCAATGGGTGGATGTAACCAGCGAAGAAATTTTTAAAGGTAAAAGCGTCGTTGTATTTGCCCTGCCGGGTGCGTTTACGCCGACCTGTTCATCAACCCATGTGCCGCGCTACAACCAGCTGGCGCCGGTCATGAAACAGCACGGTGTCGACGAAGTGATCTGTGTTTCAGTCAACGATGCCTTTGTAATGAACGAGTGGCAGAAAGATCAGAACGCCTGGAATATCACCCTCCTGCCCGACGGCAATGGTGATTTTACCCGCGGCATGGGTATGCTGGTGTCTAAAGACGATCTTGGATTCGGTGAACGTTCGTGGCGTTATTCGATGCTGGTTAAGGACGGCATTATCGAAAAGATGTTCATCGAGCCCGATGTTCCCGGCGACCCGTTTGAAGTTTCTGATGCTGACACCATGCTGGCCGCAATCGCCCCGAATGCCAGCGCGCCGCTGGATGTCACCGTGTTCAGTCGTGACGGCTGTCCCTACTGCGTGCGCACCAAAGGCATGCTGCGCGATGCCGGTATTGATTTCGAGGAACTGGTGCTGAATCGCGACTTCAGTGAGTCCAGCATCCGTGCCGTGTCAGGTGAGTCAACGGTGCCCCAGGTATTTATCAACGGTGAATACATTGGCGGTTCGGAGGCGGTGGAAGCGTACCTCAACAAAGCGGAAAAAGCTGCAGCATAAGTCCCATGCCTGGTGTGACGGCCAGTGGAGCTGACACCGTCACGCCAGTGGATGGTAAACCGGTTTCTCGCGAACGAACTTTTATAGAGGTAACAGATGAAACAGGAATATGAATTAATTGTTATTGGCGGCGGCAGCGGCGGCCTGGCCGTGGCGGAAAAGGCGGCCGCCTACGGTAAAAAAGTTGCCATTATCGAAGGCAGCAAGCTGGGCGGAACCTGTGTAAACAATGGCTGCGTGCCCAAAAAAATAATGTGGTACGCGGCAAACCTTGCGCACGCGGTGGATGATGCCGGTGACTTTGGGGTTTCTGTTCAGCGCGGCGCTGTCAACTGGCAGAAACTGGTCCTGGGCCGGGACGCATATATTCGCCATATTAATGATTACTGGGACGGTTATATTGATGACAGCGGCATTGACCACATAGCAGGTTATGCCCGGTTCGTCGACAGCCACATGGTCGAGGTTGATGGCAAACGCTACAGTGCCGAGCACATCGTCATTGCTGCCGGTGGCGAGCCGATAGTGCCACCGCTGCCAGGCGCCGAGTCTGGAATTACCTCTGACGGTTTTTTTGAACTTGAAGAACTGCCCAAACGTGTTGCGGTTATCGGCGGCGGTTATATCGGTGTTGAACTTAGCGGTGTGTTACAGGCGCTTGGTTCGCAGGTAACGACCATTGCGCTGGAAGATCGCATTCTCGAATTGTTCGATCCAATGATTAGCGAGGTGCTCGAGCGTGAAATGCGAAGCCAGGGCATTGATATCCGCACCGGCTTCCAGGCGGTGGCTATTAACCGGGAGAACGGCCTGCAAACCGTTGTTTCCAGCGAGGGTGAGCACCTTGCCGGTTTCGACAGTGTAATCTGGGCGGTCGGCCGGCGCGCCAATACACGTCATCTCGGTGTTGACGCAGCCGGCGTCGAGGTACTGCCGAACGGGACTATCCCGGTCGACGAGTACGAAAACACCAACGTACCCGGTATTTACGCCATCGGTGATATCACGGGTAAGGTGTCGCTGACACCGGTTGCCATTGCCGCCGGCCGCAAGCTGGCTGCACGGCTGTTCAACAATGAAGAGAACAGCAGGGTCGACTACGAAAACATACCCAGCGTGGTATTTTCACACCCGCCGGTGGCCACGGTCGGTATGACACAGGCACGCGCCGAGGAACTGTATGCCGGAAAAGTGACCGTGTATCGCAGCGAGTTTACCCCCATGCGGTATGCACTGGCTGCGCACGGCAGCCGTACAGCCATGAAGCTGGTGTGTGCCGGCGCTGATGAAAAGGTTGTTGGCATACACATCATCGGCGACAATGCCGATGAAATGCTGCAGGGCTTTGCGGTGGCGGTGAAGATGGGAGCAAAGAAAGCGGATTTCGATAATACCATTGCCATTCACCCGAGCAGTGCCGAAGAACTGGTGACAATGAAGACACCGCAAAGCAGGGAGGTTTGCCACGATATGCTGGATGAAGGGATTGAATGGAAAGAAGCCTGCTGATGAGCCACTATTCCCGGCCGGGAGCCGGTCCTGCGATGTATATTATCATTGCAAGACCCGCGCCTTGCGGGGAATGAAGTGCTCGCCCACGTCAAAAACACGTGGGCACAGACAGTTTTTACAGAAAGCCCATGATAACCGCACAGCTTTAATGGCTTGTTTGAGGTGGGTTAAAAGTCAAAACAAACACAGATCTATTTGCGTAAACGGACCTTTATTAGTTACGCTGGCAGCGCGAAAACGGCCACAAGCAGACTGCCGGGAAAAACTATTTTTTCCGCAAATGAACGCAAATACACGCAAATAAAAAACTATTCAAGTCCATAGATAAAAACGTTCTCAGGCTTATAAATATCTGTGTTCATCTGCGTTTATCTGTGGATAATTTATTTTTTTGTTTTTAATAATTCGCGTGTATTTGCGTTCATTTGCGGAAAAAATAGTTTTTCCTGGCAGTCTGCTC
>JAJDNP010000069.1 GCA_022340645.1 Gammaproteobacteria bacterium
GGGCATTGCGCCGTATGTTTTGAATGTAGATTTTCATTCGGTGCAATGCGTTGCACTTATTGCACCCTACGAAACTGCTTTTTTGCGCTGTTTGCGTCCTTCGCGGCTAAATTCGCTTTTGTCAGTCTGTTATCAGTACAACTCCGCCCATTCCCTTTAACATGTCGAATGTCGTTTTAGGGTCGTCTTCACCCTGTCATCTGATTTCTATGAGCGTCTGTAATATGCACAAGCGTCTGTAATATGCACAATGCCAGCCATTCAGGCACTTCAGGTTGTCATCTCGACTCTGAATAAATACATCAACGTGTCAGATAAGGTCTGATTCACTGCTCATACTTGTAGGACACGCGCCCAAGCGGGGAAAACCACTAATCTGTAAAAAATCCTGAAAATTGTATGGATTTCTTTACACAATTTTCTTTCTCAGAGTTTGCTGTTGTCAAGTAACATATTGATATATTTGAGAAACTGCCTTTAAGGCATAGATTATGCTTTTGAATATGTATACGCTGGCTGTATACAGATGGGGGCATCTGAAATGAACATCACAATTAAGCTGCTTTTACTACTCTATTTGTTGCTGATGATAACAGTGACGATTTTTGGCTTTGCCTGGACATTAACGGCAATATTTGCACCAAAATGGGCAACAAAAAAGGCTTCAATAATGAGGCAGGAAAAAACCTTCAATCACATGAAATAATTTTTAATATGCCGGGTGCTGGCGCCCGATACCACACGTGCATCTAATATATTAATTAGCAATGCTGGCGCCACACGGGTAACAAGCATTACGAGAATCTACGCTTTATTCACTCATCGCAAGAAGATATTAAACGCCCGGGCAACCCGGGCGTTTCATTGCACTCAAGAAACCTGGCCAGGAAGTCATGCAAATATCAATCTGCTGACCACATGCATTGAGCAAGACTGATATACTATCGCACTCATTGTTTTAAAATTATTTCATGACCTCTTATTCCTTATCAAAGCGAGCGGAAAATCTCAGTCCATTTCACGTGATGGACATTCTTGCGCAGGCAAATGCCTTAACCCGGCAGGGCAAAACTATCTATCACATGGAAGTCGGGGAGCCGGATTTTCCGACGACAGAGTGCATTATCGACGCTGGCATTGAGGCGTTAAAGCAGTTTAAAACGCATTACACAGCCGCTTTGGGGCTGCCGGAATTGCGCCATGCTATCGCTGAATATTATGACAGGAGATTTTCGGTAAGGATTGATCCGCAGCGTATTATTGTCACGCCGGGCGCATCCGGCGCCATCCAGCTGATAATCAGCTGTTTACTGGACGCGGGCGAAAATATATTGCTGCCTGACCCGGGTTATCCGTGTAATCGCAATATTGCCCAGGTGCTTGCGGTAGAGTCGATGGCTATTCCTGTCAATGCAGAAAGCTATTACCAGCTCAATGTCGAACTGGTCGAAAATTTCTGGAACGAAAATACCCGCGCGGCGATGGTTGCCACGCCATCAAATCCAACCGGTACCCTGTTGCCCAGGCAGCAGTTAAAAGAACTTTGCCAGCTTATGCGACACAGGAACGGGCGCTTGATTGTCGACGAGATATACCAGGGACTGGTATACGATGATCACGACTACACAGCCCTGCAGGTCTCCGATGAATGTTTTGTTATCAACAGCTTTTCAAAATATTTTGGCATGACGGGGTGGCGAATTGGCTGGATGGTCGTCCCGGAAAACTACGTTGATGCCATTGACCGCATTGCACAGAATATTTTTCTGGCGCCACCAACATTGTCACAATACGCTGCGCTGGCGGCGTTAAAGGAAAGCACGCAGCAGGTACTTGATGAACGCAGAGACATTTTTAAACAGCGCCGTGATTTTATATTGCCTGCACTGGAACAGCTGGGTTTTGAAATAGCAGCCAGACCGCAGGGCGCTTTTTATATCTACGCGAACTGTGAACGTTTCACTGATGACACTTTTACCTGGGTGAAGCGTTTATTAAATGAGCAGGGTGTTGCACTGACGCCGGGGATTGATTTTGGCACTCACCAGGCGGACAAACATTGCCGTTTTGCCTATACCCTGTCACTGGAATCACTAGAGCAGGCCGTTGACAGGATCGATGCTTTTATTAACAGCAATAAAAACTATTAGTCCACAGATGAACGCAAATATAAAACTTTTTAAATAATAAATTCTTTTGAATATCATATTACATAAGTAACAGGCGAAGATGTTTATATTTTTTTGGTTTGATATTAGTGTTTATCTGTGTTCATCTGCGTTCTTCGCGGACCGGGTTTAATGGATATTGAATAAATGAAAGGTAATATTTTAAAAATGCAGACCACGCTGGGCGATGCTGCAAAAAATCAGCCAGTGCAGTATCAATTACCGGTCGGTGAAGGTTTATTAGCAATGAATGCATACATTGGCCAACACATAAAACTTGATTATCAGGGTGAAATAAATTGTATCGCCTGCGGCAGGAAAACCAGCAAAAGTTTTGCGCAGGGCTACTGCTTTCCCTGTTTTCGCAGCCTGGCTGTCTGCGATATGTGTGTCATGAGACCGGAAACCTGTCATTATGCTGAAGGTACCTGCCGCGAACCGCAGTGGGGTGAAACGCATTGTTTTATTCCGCATTATGTATACCTGGCGAATTCATCGGGTCTAAAGGTAGGCATCACGCGAGAAACCCAGGTGCCGACACGCTGGATGGACCAGGGAGCAACGCAGGCTTTGCCAATATTTGATGTGGCTAACCGGAAACAGTCAGGATTATTGGAAGTCGTACTTAAGCAGCATATTTCTGACCGTACAGACTGGCGAAAAATGCTTAAATCGGATGCGGACCCGCTCGATCTGAAAGCACAGCGAGATGAGCTGTATGAAACATGTTCCGCCGAGATAGCTGATATTATAAAACAACAGGGCGACGGTGAGATACGGCGAATTGACGAGCAGATCGTTAATATCAAATACCCGGTAGCCGAGTACCCAAAGAAGATAAAGTCACTGAATTTTGACAAAGAGCCCGAAATTGAAGGTACGCTTATGGGCATCAAGGGCCAGTATCTGATGCTGGATACAGGTGTATTAAATATCCGCAAGTTCTCCGGGTATAACATCGACGTCAATTTCGTTTAACATAAGCGTATTCATTTAATATTTTCACCACAGACAAATTTGACAGGATTAAATTTGAGATGTAACAGGATGACAATTAATCAGAGCTTTCCTGTTTAACAAATTGTCTTAAAAAAATAACTCTGTGTTCTCTGTGTCTCTGTGGTTAAAATGCTTATAAAATTGTGTATTTGAGGACAAACTCATCAGCATTCGTGAAGATATAAATTGCGTTTTTGACCGCGATCCAGCAGCGAGAAATACCTGGGAAGTTCTGACATGTTATCCCGGAGTTCATGCAGTAATCCTGCACCGGTTTACCCATTTCCTGTGGAATTCAGGGATGAAATGGCTGGCAAGATGGTTGTCACACTTCTCACGCTGGATGACGGGCATTGAAATTCATCCCGGCGCAACCATCGGCCGTCGCTTTTTTATTGATCATGGTATGGGTGTCGTCATAGGCGAGACGGCTGAAATTGGCGATGACTGTACTTTGTATCATGGCGTCACCCTGGGCGGAACCACCTGGGAACCGGGCAAGCGTCATCCAACACTGCGCAATAATGTTGTTGTCGGTGCCGGTGCCAAGGTTTTAGGCCCGATTACCCTGGCTGAAGGCGTACGTATCGGTTCTAATGCTGTCGTCACCAAGGATGTCGATGCAAATTCTACCGTGGTCGGTGTGCCGGGCCGTGTCATTCACCGCCACGACGTAGCCCAGCAAAAACGCAATGCATTCGCTGAAAAGCTGGGATTTGATGCCTATGGCGCCACACGTGATGCTCCGGACCCGGTGGCGACAGCAATTAACAAAATGCTCGATCATATCCACGCGATGGATGAGAGAATGGAGACCATGTGCGGCGCACTGAAGAAGTTTGGTGCGGAAATCGATGTCAGTGCATTGCCTGATATTGAATCGTGCAGCCTGACTACAGCCACCAGGGAAGAGAGCGCGGATGATGTTGATAAAATCGAATCTAACTGACTCATCAGCCACGACTGGCAAAAAAAGATTTTTATTATCCGCAAATAGACGCAAATTAAAAGCGTTTTAAGAGTTTGTTCTCCTGAAGGAAAGAGAAACATCTTCAGTAGCATGGTCGGTAATAACATACTTAAGATCTTTCGTTATCACTGAAGATGAAAATAATTTTATAACTTAACAAGTTATTATTAATTAAAACAATAAGATAATAGTTTTTATTTGCGTCTATTTACTACGCGCATCCTGCGCTACGTCCTTCGTACCGTACTATCGTACGTTCAAAATGCTCCCGGCATTTTAGTGTGTTCATTTGCGGATACAAAATCTTTATAATTCTTTCCTGGATTAGCTGGCCCACTCTTCCTATATCACCAAAGTAATACCCGACTAAAATAGTCGGACTTATACTTGACTAAATTAGTAGGAATTAAGTAAAATTGCGCATATTCCACAGGTATTTTTATGGGTATTTGATATGCGTTTAACTACAAAAGGTCGTTATGCTGTTACCGCAGTGCTGGATCTGGCTATTCATCAGGATATGGGGCCGGTTTCTCTGGCTGCAATTTCCGAGCGTCAGCATATTTCACTATCTTACCTTGAGCAGCTTTTTGCCAAGTTAAGGCGCAACGATATTGTCAGCAGCACACGTGGCCCCGGTGGTGGTTATACACTGACAAATAATGCGGATGAAGTAAGTGTATCTGACATTATTCTCGCTGTTGACGAAAGCTGCAAGGTTGTTGATTGCAATGACAGTGATGGCTGTCATGGTACTGATTATCAGTGTTTAACCCATGATTTATGGCAGGAACTCAGTAAAGAAATACGTACATTTCTTGATGGCATTACCTTGTCGGAGATCATGACGAAGGATTCAATGCGTAGCTGCAAACTGAGTCAGAATTTGGGCCAGGATAAAGTAGTAAACGCCTGAATCCTGCAGAGTGTTCTTTATGGCGGTATATCTTGATAACAATGCAACGACGCTAATAGACGAAAATGTTCTGCAGGCCATGCTGCCTTATATGGCGCAGGTTGCGGGAAACCCGTCGAGTGTGCATCGCTTCGGGCGGTTGCAGAAAGATGCCATTGAGCAGGCGCGAGAATCGGTTGCCAAACTGGTCGGTGCCAGGGCCGAACAGGTAGTTTTTACCAGCGGCGGTACAGAATCGAACAACTTGTTACTAAATGGATTCAGCCAGCGGACGGCGGAGCAAAACACATATGGCCGTATCGCGGTGAGCGCGATTGAACATATGTCAGTACTGGAGCCGGCGAAGCACTTATGGCTGGCTGTTGACGCTATCGCGGCCGATGAAAACGGCAGCATCACTATACGGGCTGTTGAGAAAGCAATGACAGAACAGACAGCATTGATATCTGTCATGGCGGCAAACAATGAAACGGGTGTGATACAGGAGCTGTCGCCGTTAGTTGAATATGCACATCAGCATAACTGTTTTTTTCATACGGATGCGTCGCAGGCGGCGGGAAAAATAGCGCTGAATTTTGCTGATAGCGGGGTGCATGCGATGACGCTGTCAGCCCACAAACTATATGGCCCGGTCGGTGCCGGGGCGCTGGTTATTGATAAACACCTGCCATTAGCGAAGATACAGTACGGCGGTGCGCAGGAGAAGAATTTACGGGCTGGCACAGAAAATGTACCGGCAATTGTCGGCTTTGGTAAAGCAGCGGAGCTTGCCCTGGCTGATCTGCAGGCAAGAAAAATGCATGTGCTGGCCTTACGGCAGGCGCTGGAAAAAGGTTTGAAAAACATAGGCGGTGTAACCATCTTTGCTGAAAAAGCAGACCGCCTGCCTAATACGGTACAGTTTGGTGTCGAAGGTTTTGATGGTGAAACATTATTGATGCAGCTGGACAGGAAAGCTATTGCGGTCTCCAGCGGTTCTGCATGTACCAGTGGTAAAAGTGAACCAAGTCATGTGTTAAAAGCAATGCAGGTTCCTGATGCACTGGCAAACTCCGCGATAAGAGTGAGTTTTGGAAAGAATAACACGATGTCAGATGTCGACACGCTGTTGTCAGCATTGCGTGACATTATTGAAATTAATCAGCATTCGCCGGTTATGATGGCCTCGAATGTTTAACTTGTAAGGTGAAGGTGAATAAGAGTGAGTGAACAAACAGCAAATAAATCAGCAGCCAGTAATTCTGCTGCCGCGAAGGCAAAACAAAAGCCAATTTATTTAGACTACTCTGCGACAACGCCGATAGATGAACGTGTAGTAACTGAAATGCTCAAGTATATGGGGCCAGACAGTCATTTTGGTAATCCGGCATCTCGCAGCCACAGTTTTGGCTGGGATGCGGAAGCGGCAGTTGAAGAAGCGCGAAAACAGGTTGCTGACCTGGTCGGCGCCAACCCGAAAGAAATTGTTTTTACTTCAGGTGCAACCGAATCCGATAACCTGGCGATTAAAGGTGTTGCTCACTTTAATCAAAAACGCGGTAAACATATTGTTACCTGTAAAACAGAGCACAAGGCCGTGCTGGACAGCTGCCGTCAATTAGAGCGTGAAGGTTACGAGGTCACATATCTTGACCCCATGCCGAACGGTTTAATTGACCTTAAGGTATTTGAAGATGCCTTGCGTGATGACACTACACTGGTCTCTATCATGCACGTTAATAATGAGATAGGTGTCATTCAGGACATCGCAGCGATCGGCAGGATATGCCGCGACAGAAAAATTATATTTCATGTCGATGCCGCCCAGAGTGCCGGCAAAGTTGATATTAATCTTGATGTGCTGCCGGTTGATTTAATGAGCTTTTCAGCGCATAAAATATACGGGCCGAAAGGTATTGGCGCATTGTACGTGCAGAGAAAGCCCAGGGTACGCCTGGAAGCGCAAATGCACGGCGGTGGACACGAACGCGGTATGCGTTCCGGCACATTGGCAACGCATCAGATCGTTGGTATGGGTGAAGCCTTCAGGATTGCAAAACAGGAAATGACGGCTGAAAATGAGCGTTTGTTAAAACTGAGAAATAAACTTTATGACGGTGTGAAAGACATCGAAGAGGTTTATGTGAATGGCGACATGGAGCATCGTATAGCAGGTAACCTTAATATCAGTTTTAATTATGTTGAAGGGGAGAGCCTGTTGATGGCATTAAATAACCTGGCGATTTCCAGTGGTAGCGCCTGTACCTCGGCCAGCCTGGAACCGAGTTATGTCCTGCGCGCACTGGGCCGTAATGACGAACTGGCGCACAGCTCAATTCGTTTTACCATCGGCCGCTATACCACGGAAGAAGAGATAGACCGGGCGATTGAAAATATTCGCGTCGCGGTAGAGAAATTACGCAACCTGTCACCACTTTGGGATATGTACAAAGAGGGTATTGATTTGAATAGTATTGAATGGGCGGCGCACTAAAGAAAAGTTACAAGTTTTAAGTTAAAAGTTATTAGTTAAAGCTTAAATACTTGAAACTTAAAACTTAAAACTAAATGAGGTAGACATGGCATACGGTGAAAAAGTTTTAGATCATTACGAAAATCCCCGGAACGTCGGCAGTTTTGAAAATGCTAATAATGTGGGTACCGGTATGGTAGGTGCGCCTGCCTGCGGTGACGTGATGAAATTACAGATCAAGGTCAATGACAACGGCGTGATTGAAGATGCCGTTTTCAAGACTTATGGCTGTGGCAGCGCGATTGCGTCCAGCTCTCTGTTAACAGAATGGGTTAAGGGTAAAACGCTTGCTGAAGCAAGACAGATCAAGAATACCCAGATAGCCGAGGAGCTGGCACTGCCTCCGGTGAAGATTCATTGTTCTGTTCTGGCGGAAGATGCAATTAATGCGGCGATTGCTGATTATCAAAAGAAACAGACAATTTAATTATTCGAAAACAGAGATACACACATGGCGATAACATTAACAGAACCCGCGGCTGAACGAGTAAAGGCATTCCTTCAAAATCGAGGTAAAGGTATCGGTTTGCGCCTCGGGGTAAAAACCATGGGCTGTTCCGGCATGTCTTATGTGATTGAATTTGTCGACGAAATAAACCCCGAAGATGAAGTGTTTGAAAACTCCGGCGTTAAAGTCATCGTTGATAAAAAAAGCCTGGTTTATATTGACGGCACCGAGCTCGACTACACCAGGGAAGGCCTGAATGAAGGTTTCAAGTTCAATAATCCAAAAGAAAAAGCCGCCTGTGGTTGTGGCGAAAGCTTCACTGTGTAAGTTGAATGCCGCAAGCCGGCTTGCCTGTTCATTGCTTTAAGTATTGTTGTGTCAAAAGATAATATCCTCGCCAGCAACTTTTTCGAGTTGTTTGAGCTGCCGGTATCATATGATGTGGATTTAACAAAGCTTCAGCAGCAATACATGAAGTTACAGAAACTATTGCATCCAGACCGCTTTGCAAACAGTTCTGACCAGCAAAAACGCCTGTCAATGCAGCAAACATCATGGGTTAACGAGGCGCAGGCGACTTTAAAAGACCCGGTATTACGGGCGGTTTATTTGCTGAAATTAAACGGCATCGATATCAATCTTGAGAATGAGACCACCATGGATGCCGGTTTTTTAATGCAGCAGCTTGAGCTGCGTGAACGACTGGAGCAGGTAAGAAAGAATTTTAACAACACGGAAGATGATCCGCTTGCGGTTCTCGAATCGATTGCGAAAGAATTAAAAAACTCAATGAATGAGATGATGCAGGGATTCGCTGAATCATATGCAGCAGGGCAATTTGGTAATGCGCGTGAGTGGATTCGTAAACTGCAGTTTATGAAAAAAGCAACAAATGAAGTTAATGCGCTGGCAGCAAATATAGAAGACGAACTAATGAATTAACAGCAGCGCCGGACGATTACAGCTAACTGGCCGGCATGCAACGAAATTATATTACGATGGCATTATTACAAATAGCAGAACCTGGAAAATCAACTACCGCACACCAGCACCGGCTTGCGGCCGGCATTGACCTGGGTACAACCAATTCACTGGTTGCTACGGTACGCAGTGGCAAGGTCAGTACCTTGCCTGATTCGGCTGGCCGTCATTTGCTGCCTTCCGTCGTGCACTACGGTGAAAAACAGATCCATGTCGGACAGGCTGCGCACCAGTACAGTATTAATGACCCGTTGAATACCATAGTCTCCGTGAAACGGTTTATGGGACGCGGCTTGGAGGATATCAGCACTGGGGACGAGCATTACAGCTATGAATTTGCTGACACGGAAAGAGCCGTGCCGAGATTTAAAACCCGTGCCGGTGATGTCAGCGCGATTGAAGTTTCTGCTGAAATACTGAAAGTACTCAAGCAGCGAGCAGAGGAAACCCTGGGGGGCGAATTAAGCGGTGCGGTCATCACTGTTCCGGCCTATTTTGATGATGCGCAGCGCCAGGCAACGAAAGATGCTGCCCGGCTGGCCGGCATCAAGGTATTGCGCCTGCTCAATGAGCCGACGGCCGCCGCCGTGGCTTACGGCCTTGATACGGGTAATGATGGCGTTATCGCTGTTTACGACCTGGGTGGCGGCACCTTTGATATTTCTATCCTGCGTCTTAACAAGGGCGTGTTTGAAGTGCTTGCTACTGGCGGCGACAGTTCTCTTGGCGGTGATGATTTCGATTACGCCATCGCGCAGTGGATACTTGAGCAGAGCAAAACGTCAGACAGGGATGATCCGGCCATAAAGCGCCTGGTTATGCAGCAGGCGCGTCAGGCAAAAGAAGCGCTGGCCGAAACAGACACGGTTGATATCAAAATCGATACCGAAATCTGCCACTGGCAGGGAATATTAAGCCGTGAAATATTGGAAGAATTATTAACCCCGCTGGTGAAAAAAACACTGACGTCCTGCCGCCGCGCCTTAAGAGACGCCGCTATCGAGAAACAGGATATCATGGAAGTCGTCATGGTCGGCGGTTCTACGCGTACCTTACTGGTCAGGGAAATGGTCGCCGGGTTTTTCGAATGTGAGCTTCTCACCGGCATTGACCCGGATAAAGTCGTTGCCAGCGGTGCGGCCCTGCAGGCGGATGTGCTGGTGGGTAACAAACCTGATGATCAAATGCTGCTACTCGACGTCATTCCATTGTCGCTTGGCATTGAAACCATGGGCGGCCTGGTGGAAAAGATCATCCACCGCAATACCGCCATTCCTGTCGCCAAGGCCCAGGAATTTACCACCTATAAAGACGGTCAGACGGCGATGGCCATCCATGTATTGCAGGGTGAGCGCGAACTGGTGTCTGACAACCGCTCACTTGCACGTTTCGAGCTGCGCGGCTTCCCGCCGCAGGTAGCGGGCGCTGCCCGCATACGCGTGACTTTCCAGGTGGATGCTGACGGCTTGCTGATTGTCAGCGCCCGCGAAGAAAACAGCGGAGTTGAAGCGAGAATCGACGTTAAACCGTCGTACGGCTTAACGGATACAGAAATTGAATCCATGCTGCGTGAATCTATTGAACATGCGGAAGACGATATGCAGTCAAGACTGTTACGCGAGCAGCAGGTGGAGGCAGACCGCGTACTTGAGGCACTTGATTCGGCACTGGCGGTCGATGGCGATCAACTGCTGTCAGCGCAGGAAAAATCACAGATTGCAGCCGCGCGCCAGGTGCTGCTTGAGGCAAAGTCCAGTTCAGATACGAACAGGATCAAGCAGGCGATAGCAGAATTAGAGGCCACCTGCGAGGCTTATGTTGCCCGCCGCATGAATACCAGCATCAAGACTGCCATGCAGGGGCATTCAATTGACGAGTATGCAGCTGACTCAAAATCGAAAGCGGAAACCGAGGAGTCCTGAGATGCCGCAAATTATCGTATTACCCCATGCGGAACTGTGTCCCGATGGCGCGGTTATAGAGGTCGAGCCAGGTATATCAATATGCGATGCGGCCCTGCAGAACCATATCGAGATCGAACATGCCTGCGAAAAATCCTGCGCCTGCACTACCTGTCATGTTTATGTTCGTGAAGGTATGGAATCATTAAACGAAAATACGGAAGAAGAAGATGATATGCTGGATAAAGCCTGGGGTCTGGATCCGGATTCGCGTTTAAGCTGCCAGGCTATTGTTGGTGATGAAGACCTGGTCGTCGAAATTCCAAAATATACCATCAACATGGTGTCGGAGAATCACTAACAGTTAACGACCGGAGCAGGCTTATGGCATTGAAATGGGTAGATAGTCTGGATATCGCGATAGAGCTGGATGAAGCACATCCCGATGTTGATCCAAGATACATCAATTTTGTTGAGCTTCGCCAGTGGGTAATGGATCTGGAAGATTTTGACGACGACCCGGAACATTCAGGCGAGCGCATACTCGAAGCTATTCAAATGGCATGGATCGAGGAAAAAGAAGCTTAAAATTTTATTTTTCCGCAAATGAACGCAAATGCACGCAAATAAAAACGAATCAATTTTATAATGTCCTGTGTCATCCTGAACGATAGTGAAGGATCAAAATATTTCTTTAGTAGTTTCATAGGTGCACAAGATCTTTCATAATCAATCAAGATAATAATTTAATTGATTTTTATATTTTTTTATTTGCGTGTATTTGCGTTCATTTGCGGACAATAAATATGCTCTTCAGCCATAATCATGTAATATTTCCCCAATGAATGAGATTCAGCCACAATTAGATATCGATACCGCCATCCAGGCGCCTGTCAGCATGCAGCGTACAAACCTGCTCGGTCTTGATCGGACTGCGCTTGAAGAATTCTTTGTTGCCCTGGGAGATAAGAAATTCCGCGCCGCACAGCTAATGAAGTGGATTCACCAGCTGGGTGTTACTGATTTCCAGTTAATGAATAACCTGTCAAAAGAGCTGCGAAATAAACTGGCTGAAATCAGCTGTATTGAAAATCTTCAGGTGGCAAAAGACCTGCTTTCAAAAGACGGTACCCGCAAATGGCTATTGCAGCTGGCTGACGGTAATTTTATTGAAACGGTATTTATTCCGGAAGATGATCGCGGTACCCTGTGCGTATCATCACAGGTGGGCTGCGCTCTGGACTGCAGTTTCTGTTCGACCGGACGCCAGGGATTTAATCGTAACCTCAGCACGGCCGAAATAATCTCCCAGGTCTGGCTTGCATCGGTTTTGCTGGAAGAAGAAATGAAACCGGGGCGGAAAATTACCAATGTGGTGATGATGGGTATGGGTGAGCCGCTGTTGAATTTCGACAATGTGGTGCGCGCCGTGTCTATAATGATGGATGATTTTGCTTACGGTTTGAGTAAGCGGCGTGTTACAGTTAGTACCGCCGGGGTGGTGCCCGCTATCGACCGCCTTGGCGACAGGCTGGATATGCGGCTAGCTGTATCATTGCACGCCAGTAATGATGCGCTTCGTAACAAGCTGGTGCCGCTTAACAACAAATACCCGTTAAAAGAATTAATGGCCGCCTGCGTTCGTTTTATTGATAAACAGAATACACGCTCCAGGATTACTTTTGAGTATGTACTGTTAGACGGTATTAATGACAAACCCGAACATGCGCGAGAACTCGTTAAATTATTAAAGGGTGTGCCAACATTAATGAATCTTATTCCGTTCAATCCATTCGAGGGTTCAGGATATAAAACATCATCGAAACAGGCCGTGTCACGCTTCAGTGAAATATTACATAATGCAGGTATAACAACCGTGGTGCGCAAAACCAGGGGCGAAGATATCGCAGCCGCCTGCGGCCAGCTTGCTGGAAAAATAGAAGATAAAAGCCGCCGCCATCGCCGTTTTGCTGTACCCAGATTTGGCATGGAGCAGTAAATGCGCAGAATATTTATAATAATAATGTCGGCAATGTTGTCCATGTTTTTAGCGGCCTGCGCCACCACCACGGATATTGAACAAAAGTCGGATCAAAAAAATGTAAGCAAGCCTAATCTAAAGGAAGCCTCAGACCTGAATACACAGCTTGGAATTGGCTATATACAGCGCCAGCAGTACAAGGCAGCAAAAGATAAGCTGGAAAAAGCTATTGAGCAAAACCCGAAGAATGTAATAGCATATAAAACCCTGGCTTATTTGTATGCCTTACTTGGATTGAATGATAAGGCTGAAGAAAAATACGAGGAGGCGCTGAGGCAGTCACCCAACGATCCCGATTTATTAAATAGTTATGGTGCATATTTGTGCACTATTGGCAAAATTGACGAAGCCCAGGAAAAATTGAAACAGGCTTATAGCGATCCATTTTATGATTCAGGATATCTTGCGCAAAGCAACGCTGGCAGTTGCTATCTAAAACAGCAGAAGTATGCAAAAGCTGAGAAGTTGTTAAGGCAATCACTCAGGGCACAGCCGAATCTGCCCGGTTCGCTGCTATCGATGGCCGAAGTAGGCATAAAGACAGACAGATACTTGATGGCGCGGGCATACATACAACGTTATCATGCGCTTAAACCGGCCAGTGCAGAGAGTTTATGGATTCAGATACAGGCTGAAAAAGCCCTGGGTGCAAAAGAACATTATATGAAATATGTACGCCAGCTGATTAGTGATTTTCCAGACTCGGATGAAGCTGGTTGGGCAGAGGCAATGGCACATAATGAGCAATTCAGATAGTGATATAAAAGATACAAAATACGATTTTGGTTCAGTATTGTCTGAGTCGCGCAAATCTCAGAAATACACTGTCGATGAAATAAGCAGATACCTGAAAATCCCCGAACCCGTGATTTTGGCTATCGAGGCAAGTGATACCGCTTCCTTGCCGCCGCCAACATTCGCTAAAGGTTATATCCGCGCCTACGCGAAATTTCTGGAAATCTCGGAAGACAAGGTTCTTGATCTTTATAATCGAGCTGTGCCACAAAGCGTGGCAAAATTAAAATCAAGATCGAACCTGCCTAACGAGAGAAACAGCCAGTCACCGTTAATTAAAACAGTGACTATATTTTTAATCATAGCTGGTATCGCTGCGCTGATTTATGGCGGTTTTGAGTACTACCAGGAAAAAGCCAGCGTGCTGGAAAATGAGCGAGTATCAAAGGAGCCCGGTTTTACCGGTAGTTCGCTGGACTCGCCTGGTATCCGCCCTGCAATCATCGAGCAGAATGCACAGCTGACTGATGATGACGAATTAATTGTGGAGTCTTCGGCCGCTATCGAAAATACCGTTGAGGAAGGCGAGGTGCTGACGGCACCGGTCATCCCGGAGCCTGCACAACAGGCTGTCGCTGAGCCTGCGCCGGCTGCTGATGCTGCCCGGGAAATCGAGCAGGAAGCAGGCCGGCAGACAGGCAATATTGAGGAAAACCAGGATACCATAGAATTTTATGCCGAAAACGGTTCATGGATGGAAGTACGGGATGCCAATGATAAACGCCTGTTTTATAACCTGCTGCCTGAGGGCGGCTCCAGGACACTTCATGGAACGGCACCATTTTATGTTTCACTGGGCAATGCCAGGACAACAAAAGTGGTCATTAACGGCCTTGATGTGGATATGACCGATCATATACGTGCAAACAATACCGCAAGGTTTAAAGTTTCAAGCGAACAGCAACTCGTTATCTTTCACTAGGGCCTGTTAACACTATTTGAATCGCTACTGTTGCCCCTGATAAAAATCGTAGGGCGCAATAACCAACGGGCATTGCGCCGTATTTTATTTATGCAAGTATCATTGAACAGGACGTAGGCCGGGTTTAGCGAAGCGCAACCCACCGCTTTGCACAAGTCATAGCGGTGGGTTGCGCTTCGCTTATTGCACCCTACGCTAGTACTTTGTGCTACACTTTGCGCTTTGCCTGAAGCCAGATGAGCGAACACTGTCAGTAAAAAAATCAGAAACAATAGCAGTTAAAGATAATGTCCAAATTCATCCATGTCTAAATTTATCCATGTCTAGATTTATTAAATCCATTCGTGGCATGCATGACGTATTGCCTGATGACAGTTTTCGCTGGCAGTCATTTGAAGCGATTATTCGTCAGCTGATGGGCAGCTACGGTTACAGGGAAATCCGTATGCCGATAGTGGAATCGACGGATCTGTTCTGCCGCTCTATTGGAGAGGTGACGGATATAGTCGAGAAAGAAATGTATACCTTCGAGGATCGCAATGGCGACAAATTGAGCTTGCGGCCGGAAGGCACTGCCAGTTGTGTAAGAGCGGGCATCCAGCATGGCCTGTTGCATAACCAGGTACAGCGGTTATGGTACAACGGTCCCATGTTCAGGCATGAACGTCCTCAAAAAGGCCGCTACCGCCAGTTTCACCAGTTTGGTGTTGAAGTTTTTGGCATTGCTACAGCGGATATTGATGCCGAGCTGATATTGATTGGCGCACGGCTATGGCAGCAGCTGGATCTGAAAGGCATCAGGCTGGAACTTAATACGCTGGGATCGAGTCAGACAAGGGCTGAGTACAAACAGGTTCTGGTTGATTATTTAAATCAGCACCGGGAACTGCTGGATGAAGACAGCCTGCGCCGGCTTGAATCCAACCCGCTACGCATTCTCGACAGCAAAAATCCCGCGATGAAGGAGTTGCTGGATAATGCCCCGTCAATGGTGGCGCACCTGGATGACGAGTCGAGCCAGCAATTTGATAAACTCAAAGCCAGTCTGGATGCCACCGGTATCGAGTACAGTGTTAATCCCCGCCTGGTTCGAGGTCTGGATTACTACTGTAAAACCGTATTCGAGTGGGTTACCGATGAACTCGGTGCACAGGGTACAATCTGCGCCGGCGGACGCTATGATGGCCTGGTAGAGCAGTTAGGCGGCAAACCTACAGCTGCTGCGGGTTTCGCCCTGGGTATAGAGCGCATACTGGCATTACTGGAAGCACAGCAGGAACTGCAGGCGGAATCAGTTGATCTTTACCTGGTTTTACTTGGTGATGCCTGCGAGATCGCTGGTCTGCAGCTGTCCGAGAAAATAAGGCAACAGATACCAGGGGTAAAATTGATTACCAACTGCGGCGGTGGTTCAATCAAAAGCCAGATGAAAAAGGCCGATAAGAGCGGTGCGAGAATCGCCATGATACTTGCTGAAGACGAGTTAAGCAGGCAACAGGTGACAGTGAAATACCTGCGCGAAGATAAACCACAGGCGTCAGTCGGTTTTGATGAACTGATAAATTTTATAACTGAACTATAACTGTGAACTATAACCAGGCGGCAAGGCAGAAAACATGGCTGCCGACCAGTTAACATAAGGAAGCTCTGATGTATTCAGAGTTTCTGCGGTACAAGGATGTGCCGCCATTTTCGATGACTATAAGTCATTGAAAATGAAGAAAACCGGAAATCGTATTTTCGGTTTTCGTGGTCTGAGAATTCCGGGATGTAATTATTCAGACCTTCCATAATATCAATAGCTGAGAATTAACAATGAACGAATACGAAACAGAAGAACAGCAGATTGAAGCCCTGAAAAAATGGTGGAAAGAAAACGGCACTTCCCTGATTATTGGTTTGTTAGTGGGTGTGACAGCGTTGTTCGGCTGGCGTTATTACATGGAACATAAAAATACCCACGCAATGCAGGCAAGCGACCTGTATATGCAGGTAATGCAAAATGTTGCGCGTAACAATGTCGATGATAAAACAATTGATATCCACAATCAGTTGATCAACAAGTTTTCTGATACACCTTATGCTGCATTATCAGCACTGGCTCTGGCTAAATCAGAATACGAAAAGGGTAATGTTGACGCTGCAGCGGCACAGCTGGAACTGGCGGCAAAATATGCGGATGATGAAACCATAGTACAGATTGCAAACCTGCGCCTGGTCAGTATTTATATCGAACAGGGACAATATGAAGCAGCGGAAAAGTTACTGAATGCATCTCATGACAATGCCTACGACGCACGCTATGAAGAGCTCAGGGGTGATCTGTACCTGGCGAAAGGCGATAAGGCACAGGCGCGTACAGCTTACGATAAAGCGATTGGTCTGCAGGGTGTTGCGGCCAGCAAATGGCTGAAACTTAAAAGACAGAACCTGGGTGAAAGTATGAACAGCTCAGGCGCAGCAGATGCCGGCGGCAGTTTAAATGCAGCGGCGTAATCTGCTGCATGCCTGCTAGTGTTGAGCCAGGCGCATACGTGATTACCAGTAAATCCATTCAGCTAAAAAACTCCCTGTGAAGACTAATACTTTTTCCTGTTTAACCCGTTATCTATTTATCGCCGTCACAGTGATGTTAATCAGCGCATGTGCTGATGAGACTAACCTTGAGCAGCCGACGCCACTCAAGCCTTTGAGCAGCAAATATTATCTGGATGTCAGCTGGCATGCCTCAACAGGTGCCGGTGTTGAAGAACAATACGTCTTTTTGCATCCTTTGATATTAAAAGATATCGCGGTTACCGTGAGCCGGGACGGTGTGATAAATATCATTAGCCTTGAAACCGGCCGTTTTGAAGAAAATATAGAACTGGATACGGTCATCAGCGCCGGTGTGGGCGGCAATGAAGATGTCTGGCTGGTGGCGTCACGTGATGCGTATATCATCGCAGTTGATGGCAGGAAACGTGTCGAGCTTTGGCGAACCCGGGTGCCGAGTGAAGTGCTGGCGAAACCTGTTATTTATGACAATACGGCAATCGTCAGGACAGTTGATGGAAAAATTCTCAGCCTCGATTTGCAAAGCGGTAAAATTCGCTGGCAGTACCAGCGAGCCATTCCTGATTTAACCTTGCGTGGAACCAGCGAACCTGTTGTCGCACGTGACAGAATTTTTGCCGGCCTGGCGGATGGGCGCCTGATTGCACTGTCGCCGGAAGACGGCGAGGTTATCTGGGATGTTGCCCTGGCGACTCCTACCGGCCGCTCCGAAATCCAGCGACTGGTTGATATTGATGGCGACGCCGAGTTGTACGGCAGGGTATTATACGCTGCAAGTTACCAGGGGCGTGTAGCAGCCATTGATGTGTTTCGCGGGCAGTTTTTATGGGCGCGCGATTTTTCCACACATACCGGCGTGGTGCTGGATGACAAGGCGTTGTATAGCAGCGATGATAAGGGGAATATCTGGGCGCTGGACCGCATGAATGGCGCCACCATCTGGAAGCAGGATAAGCTGGCGTATCGCAACCTGACGCGCCCCACCATTATTGGTGATTATCTTGCAGTAGGCGACTTCGAAGGTTACGTCCACATCCTGTCGCGTTATGACGGACATTTTGTGACACGTTATCAGCTTGGCCAGTTTGATGATATCGGCTGGGAGCTTGCCTCAGGCATAATTGTGCCGCCGATTACCATGGGTAATGATCGACTCGCTGTAGTAACACGCGGTGGTATTGCATACCTGCTGACGTTACGTGAATATGACGAAGGCATATTACTGGAACTTGGTGATATGTAACTCAGCATAAGGCTATGCCGTTGCTGGCAGCGACTACTGTAACACCGGGTATAATACAGACCTGCCCGTTGTATTTAGTATTGCTATCGCAAAGACGCACTAAAATGCCGGGAGCATTTTGAACGCACCCAGTGCGGCCCGCAGGGCATCGCGCAGGATTGCGCTATGTAAAGCGGGCGACGGCTTATAACTGTTGTTTGACTGCAAAAATCTGTATTAACGAGAACACTATAAAAACAACACTTTTGCAGTTTCAGTAGAGTAAATGATTAACAAATAACTTTTCTGGCGTCTTTGCGTGAATAAATTAAAGTTTATTCTGTACTCACATATTCATCTTATGAGTCGCTTGTTTTATGTCTGTAACTATAAAATCTGAAGTCATTATCGCCCTGGTTGGCCGGCCGAATGTTGGCAAGTCCACGTTGTTCAACGTATTAACCAGATCGCGTGACGCACTCGTTGCGGATTATCCCGGCCTGACACGTGACCGTAAATACGGCCGTTTTACTGCAGACTCCGCAAACTTTATTATCATCGATACCGGCGGTTTAAGCGGTGAAAGTGAAGTGCTGAATTCTTTCATGGAAAAACAGACCCGACTCGCGATAGCTGAAAGCGATATTGTGCTATTTATGGTCGATGCGCGTGACGGCTTAACACCGGCTGATGAAGTCATTGCCGAATCCTTAAGACGTACCGGCAAGAATGTTTTCCTGGTAGTGAATAAAACCGATGGACTTGACAGCCGCACGGTCTCGAGCGAGTTTTATTCACTCGGTCTGGGTGAGCCGATATCGATAGCAGCATCGCAAAACCGTGGTATCAAGGCCATGTTGTCGAAGGTGTTAAAGGTATTTGATTTAGCCGGGGTTGCTATTACAGATGAAGAAGCCATGCTGCCTGAGTCTGAAAATGTCGAGGATGAAAACCGGCAGCACGAGCAAAAGGATGAAAGCATTCATGTTGCCATCATCGGCCGGCCCAACGTCGGCAAGTCTACGCTGGTCAACCGTTTTCTTGGTGAAGAACGTGTTGTTGTATACGATATGCCGGGCACCACGCGCGACAGCGTATTTATTCCTTTTGAACGAGACGGCAAAAAATACACCTTTATTGATACGGCGGGTATTCGTCGAAAACGTTCGGTGCATGAGGCCATAGAAAAGTTCAGTATTATCAAATCAATGCAGGCTATCGAACAAAGCAATGTTGTACTGGTAATGATTGATGCCAGAACTGAAATTGCAGACCAGGATTTGCATTTAATCGGTTATGTTCTGGAAGCCGGACGCGCAATTATTTTAGTTATTAATAAATGGGACGGCATGGATGATTATCAAAAACAGCTAATACGCCAGGGTCTCGATAAGCAGCTACCTTTTGTGCGTTTTGCTGAAACGTTTTTTATTTCAGCCTTGCATGGCTCGGGTGTGGGAGATCTTTACGCTGCCATTGACCGCGCTTATGCATCGGCAACACAGAAATTCTCTACTTCCGAACTGACGCAATTATTAGAAAAAGCGGTGCAGTCACACCAGCCGCCGATGATAAACGGGCGCAGGATAAAACTGCGCTACGCACACCAGGGCGGCATGAATCCTCCCAGAATAATTATTCACGGCAACCAGGCTGACAGGGTGCCTGCTGTTTATAAACGATATCTGACAAATTTTTTCAGAAAAGAACTCAAATCTGTCGGTACCCCCATCATTATTGAATTTAAAAGCAAGGACAGTAATCCGTTTAACACTGGCAAAAAGAAAAAAGGGTGTAAATAATCTTTTATTTCACCACAGAGACACAGAGGGCACAGAGTGTTTTATATATAAAAAGCCCGCATGCCGCAGTTGTGATTTTATTCGCACTTATGCTCAGCAAAGCAGTAGATTTTATAGATAAATCTATAAATTATCTGTCTTTCTATAGTGAAATGTTTCTTAAATACTTCCTCTTTGATTTAGTTGTGTTTCAAATAAATACATCATTTAACTGATAAATTTATAACTTGCTTTGACAATGTTTGCTTGCCATGTCATTTTTTTTCAACTATCTTCAAATTAGTATAAGTATAATGGGGTGTATATCTGATGAAAAAACAGTTTAACCTGCTTGCTACCGCAATCTTCTCCATACTTGCCGCTCACTCGGCACAGGCGATTCAGTTTGACGGTTTTGTGACTGCAGGAGCTTCTGTCCACGATGATAGCAAAAACAAGAATACCTATATCGGCGGCCTGGGCGATCGCGGCATTACCAATGATGTAACCTTTGAAACCGATACCCGTTTCGGTCTGCAGATCAGTTCTGACGTGACTGAAGATATGTCTGTCGTGGCACAGCTGCTTGGCACTGGCGTAGATGGCAACTTCAATGCGATTATCGAGTGGGCCTACGTTGATTATGCGCTTAACGATATCGCCAGTATTCACGTTGGTAAAATTAAACAGCCGGTTTACCTGGTAAACGATTATATTGAGGTGGGATATGCCTATCCCTGGATACGTCCGCCGGTTGAAGTCTATTATTTGAACAACCCCCTGAATACCGTCAACGGTATTGAATTTTTGCTGCAGTTCCCTGTTGGCCCGGGAACCCTGTCATTCCAGCCTTATGTTGGTTCTAATCGTGATGATATTCCGAATACTCAGGGCGCTTATTTTGAGGCTGAAAACATTTACGGCATTGATGTTAAATATTCCGGCCATGGCTACATCGTTCATGCAAGTACTTTTCAGTGTGAAGTTAAAACCTATGGTGGCGGCTTACAACAAATCACGTTCCCGGGTGATTCTACTCCAACTGATGTAAGGCTTGATTTAAATGGCACAGGTGATTGTGAAGTGACATCGGCAGGTTTCAATCTGGATATGGCTAATGTTGTTGTTTATGCTGAATGGCAGGACCGCACTACCACAGATACATTGTCGCGAGCCTTTGGCGATCAGGATGCCTATTATGCAACCATAGGCTACCGCTTCGGCAAGTTTCTGCCGCATTTAACTTATGCGTCTATCGATGGCAAAGCTTCAACAGTACTTGGTTCTGACGGTCGAGGTGCAGCAACAATCGAAGATGGCAGTGGTAGTTATTATACTCCTGGCGTCGCTGTACAAACATTCAATTTTCCAGTAGCTATCCAGACTTCAATTACGGCGGGGTTACGCTATGAAGTCAATGACAGTGCCGCACTCAAGATTGAGTATTCGGTTGTTGATGTCGAAAATGACACGTCAAAACTGGCCGATGCGAATCAAGGAACAAATTACGGTTTGTTTAACACTGATTTTTCTAAAATGCCGCCAGATGGCAGT
>JAJDNP010000072.1 GCA_022340645.1 Gammaproteobacteria bacterium
TTGATTTTGACCTTTCCGATGTTATGTTCGTGGCTACAGCGAACAGTATGAATATCCCCGGTCCATTGTTAGATCGTATGGAAGTGATTCGTCTTCCTGGGTATACCGAAGATGAAAAAGTGGAAATTGCAAAGGCTTACCTGGTTCCCAAGCAGGTCAAGAATAACGGTTTAAAAGAGGACGAACTGCAGATTAGTGATCAGGCGCTGCGTGACATCGTCCGCTACTATACACGTGAAGCCGGTGTTCGAAGCATCGAGCGTGAAATAGCCAAAATCTGCCGTAAAGTGGTTAAAGAAGTCTTGCTTGAAACCAAAGGAAAGACTGGCAAGACTGTCAAGGTGACACCGGCAGAACTGGAGAAATACCTGGGTGTTAAACGTTTCCGTTACGGTGTTGTAGAAGACAATGATCAAATTGGACAGGTAAATGGTCTTGCATGGACAGAAGTTGGCGGTGAACTGCTGACTATTGAATCTGCTGTAATGCCAGGCAAGGGAAAATTTTCCTACACCGGCCAGCTTGGTGATGTAATGCAGGAATCTATTCAGGCTGCAATGACAGTTATACGCAGTCGTGCGGCAGCATTAGGCTTACAACCGGATTTTCAGGAAAGCATTGATATTCATGTGCATGTGCCAGAGGGTGCGACGCCAAAGGATGGTCCAAGTGCGGGTGTTGGTATGTGTACTGCACTGGCTTCGTCAATAACTAAAAAACCGGTTAATGCTAACGTGGCTATGACTGGCGAAATTACTTTACGTGGTGAAGTATTGCCAATCGGCGGTTTAAAAGAAAAGCTGCTTGCCGCACATCGTGCTGGTATAAAAACAGTTTTAATACCACAGGAAAATGAAAAAGACCTGGTCGAGATACCTGAAAATATATTAAGTAAACTCGATGTAAAACCGGTGCGCTGGATTGATGAGGTGCTGGAACTGGCGTTAACAGAAATGCCAGAGCCACTGAAAGATAGCGGCACGGATGAGAATAACCAGAATGACAATAAACCAGGTGGTAAATCAACACCGACTGCAAAAAATAAGAAGTCGGAAGCCACACTGCGTCATTAGTAAAAGCCGTATGTATTTATAAATATAGATACATCATAAACAGGAGCCAATGTATTGAATAAATACATTGGCTTTTTTTATTTGCGCGATATCTGCAGGAAGATAGTTAGATGGATAATAGGAAGTTTACGCAAACCCTTGATGCAACACTAAATTAAAATATTACCCTGTTATCAAATATGCCACCTGCTACATCGGGTTTATAGCGCCTGTTTTTATTTTGCATTTTTATCTGCGCGCGGTTAATCTTTTAGGTTAAAATAGCAGTGTTTTTGCGGGTTTGAAGTTGACACACTGAAGAACTCACTGTATAAATCCCGCTTGATAAATCTATACTAGTTAGCATTATGCCGTTCCGGCTTTTTTCTCCGGGAAACTTAAAATAATAACTATTAATAAAGTCTTCTTTCTAAATTACCTGATTATGATTATAGGAGTAATCGATGAATAAAACAGAACTTACTGATGCTGTTGCAGAAGCAGCGGATCTTACTAAAGCAGATGCTGCGCGTGCGATTGATGCAGTAATCAATACAATTTCAGACAGACTGGCTGCAGGTGAGCAAGTAGGTGTTGTTGGCTTCGGTACTTTCCTGGTTCGTCAAAGAGCGGCAAGAACAGGTCGTAATCCACAAACAGGTGCAGAAATAAATATCGCTGCAGCTACAGTTCCTGCATTTAAGCCTGGTAAAGCGCTAAAGGATGCAGTAAACTAGCGCGCCTTCCCGTGCTGAGCATGTCAGCCAGGTCACGGGTTAACCAGGGCGGGGTGCTTAGCTCAGCTGGTAGAGCGTCGCCCTTACAAGGCGAATGTCGGGGGTTCGATCCCCTCAGCACCCACCATATTCGGACCGGTAGTTCAGCTGGTTAGAATGCCGGCCTGTCACGCCGGAGGTCGCGGGTTCGAGTCCCGTCCGGTCCGCCAAATGTTGAACAGTGCCGTGCAAAGATTAATTAACTTTACACGGTATCTGTTTTCTACCTTCAATGCTGCCAGCAAATTTCCATTCAGTTTATAACACAGTCATCAATGTGTTTTGTGTGTGTCTTGCTGAAAAAAACTTGAATATATTTCTCGCCATACCATACAAACCATGTGTTTTAGGTATAATCCATGTTTAATCTTAAATATTCCTGTTAGTTACCACGTTACTTTTGGTTAACTTGCAGCGTAACTTGTTAGGACAGTAGAAAACATATGTTACAGGCTATTAATGATCGAATAAAAGGCTGGTTAGGTGTAGTTATCGTGGCAATTATTGGCTTGCCATTTGCGCTTTGGGGAATTCAATCTTATCTCGACGATTCCGGCCCGCAGTATGCAGCAAAAGTGAACGACAAGGAAATATCTGCGCACGAATTTGAACGCGCTGTGTCAATGCAGCGTCAATCCATGATGCGTAAGTTTGGCGGCAAGCTTCCTGTTGAAGAAAAAGTATTGCGCGAACAAACACTAACGCAGCTGATTAACCAGCGTCTGCTTGAAGGCGTAACTTTCGATAACGGTTACAGAATCTCAGATATGGTCCTGTCGGAAACAATCAGGCAACAATTTACTGTTGACGGTGTTTTTGATCGTGACCGTTTTGAGGCCAGTGTTGCTTCTATTGGCATGAGTATACCTATGTATGAGCATTCTTTAAGAAGCGAATTAAGAGTGCAGCAAATGCAGTCAGCAATTGCGAATTCATCTTTTGTTACAGAGAACCAGGTCAGCAGGCTGGCTGCATTAAATGATCAAACACGTGATATTAGCGTGCTGAAATTTGACGTTGAGCATTTCTCTACTGCGGACGATCCAACAGAAGCGGAAGTGAAACAATACTATGATGATAATATCGAGCGCTTCATGGAGCCTGAAAAAATCAAGGTTGATTATGTTGAGATCACATCACAGTCACTGGCTGATAATATTAAAGTCGACGAAGCTCGAATCAAGTCAATGTATGATGATTATGTCTCCAGCATTAGCAGCCACGAGCAGCGAAAAGCGAGCCATATCCTGATACAGACTACCAAAGACGATGCAGCGTCCAGGGAAGCGGCAAAAGCAAAAATCGAATCAATTAAAAAAGAAATTGACAATGGTGCAGATTTTGCCGAGCTGGCGAAAAAATATTCTGACGACAAGGGTTCGGCCGACGAGGGCGGTGACCTTGGCTGGGTATCTTCGGGCGATATGGCTAAACCCTTTGAACAGGCCCTGTTTGCGATGAAACCGTCTGATAACGGCAAGCCATCGGTCAGTGATATAGTAGAAACTCAGTTTGGCTATCACTTGATAAAGCTTGATGATATTAGAAGTGAGGCCATTGAACCACTGGAAGTTAAGCGTGCTGGATTTGAAGATGAGTTGAAGGCAGACAGAATATCATCAATGTTTTATGACCTGAGCGAAAGACTTGCTTCGCTAACTTATGAAAATCCCGACAGTCTTGAAGTTGCTGTTGAACAATTAGGGCTCAAAATTCACACCACGGATTATTTTACCCGTAGCAGCGGCAAAGGGATTGCGGGGAATGCAAAAGTACGAAACTCTGCTTTTTCACCACTGGTTTTAGAGCAGGGAAGTAATAGTGACATGATCGAAATCAGTCCGACCCATGTCGTTGTATTACGCATGAATGAGCATGTGCCGGCAAAGCCAATTCCGCTGGACGTTGTGAGCTCCAAAGTTAAGAAAATATTATCTAATGAAAAAGGACATGAGCAAACCAAAACCGCGGCGCTGGATGTTAAAGCGAGAATCGAAGCGGGAGAAACTATTGACAGCCTGAAGGCGGACGGTATTACTATCAATGTTATCACATCTTTGGGGCGTAATGACTTCAGCAAGGTGAGCGACCCTTCTATATTGCAAAATGCGTTTGAAATGTCGCCGAATCAGGATGCAAAGCCTGTCGTGAAAGAAGTCGATCTGGCATCAGGCGATGTTGCACTGGTGGTATTGAATAAGGTTAATACCCCGGAAAATATAGCCAGGGATAAGCTGGATTTAGTGAAGAACGAAACTATACGTGAAAATGCGATACGAGATTTTTCCAGTACACTGCTATACATAAAAAATCACGCGGATATAGATAAAAACAAACGTATCCTGGAAAAATAAATTTTCCAGCATAAACAAGATTTAACCACATACAAATTTGGCAGGGTCAAATTTGAGCAGCTGAAAGCTGGCCTCAATGGTGCAGGGCAGGATGCCCGCAAGAAACGCAGAGGGTTCAGTGTTACTATCTTGTTAATAGCGCCTGTGGCGCATCTAACGATAACTCATTCAGATTCTGTGCCCGCAGTCTCTGGGGTTATGTTTCGTTAAGCGGAGATTCATTGTGTCAATTAAACATATTGCTTTACATTGGCAGATATTAATTGCGCTTTGCTTTGCTGTTGTCACCGGCCTTGTTCTCGATCGGAGCGTTTCAATATTTGGTGTAACGTTTCTTTCGGTACTGGTCTTCATCGGCACCCTGTTTTTAAATGCCCTCAAAATGTTAATTGTGCCACTGGTAATGGCGTCGATTATTACCGGCATGATGGGGCTGGGCGGTGATACTTTAGGACGTCTCGGTGCAAAAACGGTTTTGTATTATGCGACAACCAGCCTGGCTGCAATATTAATCGGGCTGTTTTTCGTTAATTTACTTCAGCCGGGTGTAGTGGATGGTGAACCCGCTCGGCACATCATAGGGCTCTCTGCAGACACAGACGAGGTCGTCGTCAAAGTTGCTGACAAGGGCGCAGCCGACATTGCCCAGGTTCTGCTGCGAATGGTGCCGCCAAATATTGTGACAGCAGCCGCCAATGGGCAAATGCTTGGGCTGATCTTCTTCAGTTTAATTTTTGGGTTTTTTGTTTCCAAACTTGAAGGTTCAGCTGCGCAAGTTCAAAAGGATTTCTGGCAGGGTTTGTTGAATATCATGATGATGATGACAGAGCTGATCATGAAATTTGCACCATTGGGTGTTTACGCTCTGGTAACCAGGGTAATAATGATTTCCGGTGTGGAAGCATTTGCGCCACTGGCATTATTTTTTACTACGGTATTACTGGCTTTAGCAGTGCATTTATTTTTGTTTCTACCAGCTGTCCTGCGCTATCTTGCACGGGTATCGCCTGCCAGGCATTTTAAAGCGATGCTGCCCGCGCTGCTGACAGCATTTTCAACCAGCTCTTCTTCAGCGACATTGCCGGTTACCATGGACTGTGTCGAGAACCGTTCAGGTGTATCCAATCAGGTGTCAGGTTTTACCTTGCCATTGGGTGCAACCATTAATATGGACGGTACGGCATTGTATGAATGTGTTGCAGCGATGTTTATTGCACAGGCCTACGGGATTTCGCTGGATATAACAACGCAATTTACCATTGTGCTTATTGCCCTGCTAACTTCCATAGGCGTCGCGGGCATTCCATCGGCAAGCCTTGTTGCGATTACCATTATACTGGCTGCCGTAGGTTTGCCACTGGAAGCAATAGGCTTAATCCTCGTCGTGGACAGGGTGCTGGATATGTGTCGCACGGCAGTTAATGTGTTTAGCGACTCATGTGCCGCTGTAACTATTGCAAGACTTGAAGGTGAAGAAACGCGACTTGTGTAATATATTTTAACCGCCGAGGCGCAGAGAAAACACTTATGTTTGTACGCCGGAGGCAGTTAAAATTAGATGCCTCTGTATCCCCTGCGTGTCTGCAGCAAGTTGTGTTTTTATCAGGGGCCGACTACCTGCTTGCCTTGATTTTCTTTTAGCAACTGTTCTCGTTTCTTGCTGTACTCGTCGTAGCTTTCTGACGATTGCTGCATGCAGTCTTCATATTCCGCTGCAGGTTCTTTCAGGCATTGCGCCGTTTGTGCTGACTGTGCGCCCACATACCAGTTCCGGGTGCTGCAGGCAGATAATATCGTCAGCAGAATTAATATGGAAATGTTTTTCAGGGTGGCTGTTTTCATGGCTTGAGAAAGATATTGTATGGTATTTGGGCTGGAATCAAGTGAAGCGTAGATTTCTCTGGATTTTCGAATTAAAGGTTAAAGCAGACACCGCGTCCAGCGCCTTACTCCTGTTCGCGCTGTGTACAATCCGTCAGGCCAGGCAGGCAGTGTAGATCATCGCGGCATACAGACGTGCTGCGTCGCAGGTTTCCTTAAGTGATACATGTTCATGCCGTGTGTGGGCCACTTCGAGGCGGCCGGGTCCACAGATTACCGGTATCGATCCTTTCTGGTGAAAAAGACTGCCATCGGAGTGTGAGCGGAACGCGGTCGGCGTCCAATCCAGCCCTGTTACACGGTAGGCTTGCCGGACCGGCTCAAGCAGCGGATCATCCAGTGTGTTTGCGTATCCCGGTGCCCAGTAGATGTTCTCGAATATCAGCTCACAGCGCTGGTGCGTCGAGTGCGCGGTTTCGCGTGCACGCTCGATTAACTCGTCGACAACTGCTTTATCAACGCCGGGCGGTACGTGTATATCGATAGCGGCTTCGCATTGTTGCGCCACCATGAACAGGCCGGCGCCGCCGCGTATCTCGCGCGGACTGATGGTCAGGCCGTGCGAGAATTCTCCGCCCGCCTCGAGAATCTGCTGCATCCAGGCCAGCATGGCATGGATTGCGCTGGCGCCCATCTCGGGCAGCGCGGCATGGGCACGGGCGCCGCGTGCAGTTAGCCGGCACTCATAGTAGCCGTAGTGATCCACGCAGGCTTCCAGCCCCGTGGGCTCGCCGATGACGGTCAACGGCGCGGTGCGCCATTCCAGCAGTGCCTCGGAGCCGTCGCCATATTCTTCCTCGCCGACGACCAGGGCGACGGTGAGACCGCGCCTGAGCTCGGCGCCGGAGCGGACCACGGCGATCACGGCTTCCACGATGGCCGCACATCCCGATTTCATGTCCGCGGTGCCGAGTCCGTGCAGGATGTCGCCTTCACGATGCACACGCTGGTCTTCTTCGTCAATAAGCGGTACGGTGTCGACATGGCCGACCCACATCATTGAGGATGGCTGCGGGCCCAGTTCGATGAGCAGGTTTGCGCGGTGTTCATTGGCCGGCCCGCTGCCCGCGGGTAATGGCTGACGCATGTAGCGCACGCCGCATTCACGCAGCCGCTCGGCAAATACCAGCATCGCCGGTTCTTCGGCATACGACGGGCTGTATTGTTCGACGGCATCCGTCAGCAGGGTAATCAGCTGATCGTCGTCGATCAGTTCGAGTATGTTTTCCAGCCGGGTGCTCAAAATGTATTTCCGCCTCGCTGCTATGTTTTCTTTTTCTGTCCCTGTTTCTTCTTGTACCGCGGGTGCTTGACCAGGTTCTTGCTGAGGTAGACGTGGCGGTGTTCGTGCAGGAAATTGTGCTTGTGAAACAGCTTGATGGCGGCCTTGTTGTCCGCGTCGGTGTCCGCGATCATCATGCGCGCACCGGCCTTGATGAAGGCTTCGGTGATCGCGGCGATGAGTTGCGTGGCAATGCCGCTACGTTTCAGTTCGGGGTCGATTGCAAGCCAGGTGAGGTAGCCGTATGACCAGGCGCTTTTCCGCTTGTCGATCAGCGAGCCCAGCACGAAGCCTGCCAGCTTGTTGTCGCGCTCGGCAACGAAACAATATTCGCCGTCCGAGTAGAACAGTCCGACAGGCTCGTATTCGTCCCAGGTGCGGTACAGGCTGGGCCATTTGTCAGCAGTAAATACGGATTCGCCCAGCGCATAAACCGCCGGCAGGTCCTCGAGTTCCATCGTACGCACCTCGAGGCTCTTGCGAGATACTTTCATCAAGTCATCACCATGATCTGTCAGGAAGGCGAAAGTATAGCCGGAATGGCGGCGGCTTTGCCAATGAAAATGCATATGGAAACCAGTGCTGTCCCGATAGCTTAACTGAGGGCTCAATAAGCCATTGTTCTGTATGGTGGCGCCTGTATTTACACAATCCGAGACATGAACTGCAAGCCGCTGCCTGAGACTCGCTGTATATACATCCATGTACGCTCGGATGCCGCATCCATGCGGCATACGGTCTCAGCTAACGGCTTCCAGTCCACGCCTCTAACAGTGAACGGGGCGTCCATATATGTCTATGATTGTCACAGCGAGGTTTTGTTGCAGAGAAACCGAATCAGAAATGGGTGTCTGATATTACCTACATCAAGGTGGGTCGCCTCTGGTTGTACCTGGCGGTGGCCATGGACTTGTTTTCAAGGAAGATCGTCGGCTGGTCCTTGGACAAGCACATGCGGGATGATTTAATTATCGAGGCTTTGACGATGGCTACACACACTGGAGACATTCCGGATAATGCGCTGATCCATTCTGATCGGGGCGTGCAGTATCGCAGCAACCGTTACCAGGAAATGCTGCAGGATTATGGATTTCGGTGTAGTATGAGCCGGCAGGGGAACTGTTGGGACAATGCAGTGATGGAATCTTTTTTCAGTCGTTTAAAAGTTGAACTGATATATGCAGAGAATTACACGGCAGTTGAAGAAGCCCGCGCCGGTATCTTTGAATACATCGAGTTATTTTATAACCAGACACGACGGCATTCAGCCATTGATTATATCAGTCCCAATCAATATGAACGAAAATATTCACAATTAACCGTGTCTACTTTTCGTGGGTAAGACCACCTGATGAACTTCTCGGCAACCGTTTTTTAATCGTGCTGTTTAGAGCTTAACAATGAATGTTCGTGGAGATAACACCAATGCAGAAAAGAAGACTTGGCAATACTGAACGTGAATTACCAACGATAGGGCTTGGCTGCATGGGACTGTCCGAGTTTTACGGTCCGCCTATAGAACTGAACGCTGCGATCAAACTACTTCATGAAGCGATAGAACTGGGCGTTGAACACTTCGATACAGCAGAAATGTATGGAATTGGCAGCGCGAATGAGACACTGCTTGGCGAAGCGTTCGCCGACCGCCGCGACCGCGTATTCATCGCCACCAAGTTCGGACCGACACGGGATTTCGAAACGGGTGAGTTCACTGGTCTCGATGGTTCGGGTGAAAATTGCCGGCGCGCCGTCGAAGGCTCGCTGCATCGCCTGCGTACCGACGTTATCGATCTGTATTACCTGCATCGTGTCGATCCTGCGACACCGATTGAGGAAACGGTGGCCGCAATGGCCGAACTGGTGGCCGAAGGCAAGGTGCGCGCCATCGGTTTGTCCGAGGCATCAGGCGATACGATCCGTCGTGCAGCTAAAATTCACCCGATTTCAGCGGTGCAATCGGAGTACTCCATCTTCAGCCGGGATATCGAGACCGATGTCATCCCCGCTTGCCTTGAAGTCGGCGCATCGCTGGTGGCCTACTCACCGCTTGGCAGAGGTATGCTGACGGGACGATTCAAGACAGAGACGCTAGGGGAAGGCGACTGGCGGTTGACAACTCCTCGTTACCAAGGTGAAGCATATGCCGCTAACGTGGCGCTTGTTGACGAGATTGAAGCGATAGCCTCGACCAAGTCATGCACACCGGCGCAGGTTGCTCTCTCCTGGGTGATCGGTCGTGGTGAACACATAATGACCCTTACGGGAACGACGAAACTGGAAAACCTCAAATCGAATCTCGGCGCCTACAATGTAGAACTGTCTGATGATGCTCAGATGACTCTAGATGCGTTGGCGGATCGCGTAATGGGTGATCGTTACGACGAATGGGGTATGGCAAGCATAAACGGCTGAAACTTTATCTAGGCGTTTCGGACTGCCGGGTGCTCTGAGCCTGGGCCTAGGAACGGCTAAAAATGTATAACGAGATACGGGGGCTCGTTAATTAAACTGTTATGTTTCAAAAACACGAATATAGGTCACACATTGAGTTCAGCATTTATAAGTTATTCCGTTAAGGATGAGCGCCTTGCAAAAGGATTATACTCAGCCAACACAATGGCAGGCATCGAGACTTTTCTTGCAGGTATTTCTATAGAGCCAGGTACCAACTGGACAGATTCCATTTTCAACAAGTTAGAAGAAGCTGACTGGGTATTCTTCCTGGCATCAAAAAATTCAATATCATCAGCAGCTGTGCAACAAGAACTCGGCGCATCTCTCATTCAGAGAAAAACAATTGTTCCTTTGCTCATTGATATCACACCGGAAAAGTTACCCGGCTGGGTGGGAAACCATCAGGCAATAGATCTTAGAAGCAGCCCTGAAGTGCAACATGAGGCGATATCTGCAATAGCAGAGAAGATAAAAATAGATAAATTCTGGTGCGGCGTTATTGTGGGTGCAATAATCGTGGGCTTAATACTGTTATTGGCAAAATCATGAAACATAATCCTACTGTTATCTTTAAAAGAGCGAAAGCACATGACTGATAATGAGTTCTTTCAAGAAATTTTATCCAAAGGACATGTGTGGGTAGCGATGGAGAAGAATACCGCACTGTTATTCCCAAATGGCGATGACAGTTTATCAGTACCCTTATGGACAGAATATGAAAAAGCAAATGAATTTATAAGAAACATTAATTCATCTTGTAAGCCAGTCGAAGTGCCCGTTGAAGTGTTTAAAGCATCGTGGATCTCAAATGATAATTTAAATATAAAAGAAATAATCGTAAGTCCATCTGGCTTAAAGAACGGTGAGATATCATTAAGCATAAATGAGTTTATTAATGGTATTTGGCATTAATAAATATAACAACATAACAATCGCATTGTGTTCACTCACTATCGTTCACTCGGACCGTCGCCGCTATGCGGCGACATCCGCACATGCCAGCCGTTATGTGCTCAAAACAAGCAGAGAAGATGAAAGAGACTGAACCGGTATGAGCAAGTCCAGAAAAGAGAAACTCAGCTACTGGGAAGTTACGTCAATCGGCATCGGCGGTATGGTTGGCGGTGGTATTTTTGCCGTTCTTGGCCTGTCGGTACAGTTAACCAGCGGTGGGGCGCCGGTAGCTTTCCTGATTGCAGGTATCGTTGCCCTTGTTACCTCATATTCTTATGCGCGACTCTCTGTCACTTATCCAAGCCAGGGAGGAACTGTCGCGTTCCTTGACCGAGCTTTTGGCCCTGGCGTATTAACAGGGAGCATAAACATCCTGCTCTGGATAAGTTACATCGTCATGCTGTCTCTGTATGCCTATGCATTTGGCAGCTATGGCGCATCATTCTTCCCGCCAGGCTCGCAACTTTTCTGGAAACACATACTAATTACCGCAAGCGTTGTCGCCATTACGGCGTTGAACCTGTTGAATACCAGGCTAATCGGCGAGGCAGAAGACTGGATTGTTCTTCTCAAGGTAGTGATCCTGCTGCTTTTCATTGCGGTCGGTGTCTGGGGGATTGACAGCACCAGGCTGGAGCCGTCGGCATGGTCATCCCCGCTGGACCTGATTGCAGGCGGCATGATTATTTTTCTTGCCTACGAGGGGTTTGAGTTGATCGCCAACACGGCACAGGACGTGCAGGACCCCGCAAAAATATTGCCACGCGCTTTCTTCTCAAGTGTCGGTTTCGTAATTGTTCTCTACGTTCTAGTCGCCACAGTTACCGTAGGCACTCTGCCTGTCGAGAAGATTGTACATGCCAAGGACTACGCACTGGCCGAGGCGGCCCGGCCATCCCTGGGGCACACGGGATTCATATTGATTGCGTTTGCAGCCATGCTTTCAACTGCCTCGGCCATCAATGCCACGGTATACGGCGCCGCCCGGCTGAGTTATGTCATTGCAAAAGATGGAGAACTTCCAGCCATACTGGAAAGAAAGGCCTGGGGAAAGCCGATAGAGGGATTGTTAATTACCACCGGAGCTACCGTCTTGCTCGCCAACCTGGTCGACCTCTCCAGTATCTCTACGATGGGCAGTGCCGGCTTTCTCCTGATCTTTGCCGCTGTCAATGCCGCTAACGTGGCACTGGCAGATGACACGCAGAGCAGAAGATGGATTTCCCTGGTCGGCGCCGGACTTTGTCTGGGCGCACTGGGCAGCCTGATCTGGCAGACGGCCGTCAACTCACCCGGGCAACTCTGGTTTCTGCTGGTAATGGTAGCTGCAGCGTTCTCTATTGAAGCCACGTTTCGGCTGTTTACGGGGCGAAAGATGAACCTTTCAAAGGCCAGATAGAGAGAAAAAACAGGGACCGCACCACTATTGTTCACACTCTAAGATCGAGCTGGCAGCTTGCCGTTGCGGAAATATTTTCCCGTTCCGTTCGTTCCATTGACAGTTGCTTTGCTTGTCATTTACTATCATTGTTTAATGGAATTGATATTAAAGAAATACAGGAAAGCCGATTAATATCTGCGATACAGGATTCTTTCTAATAAACGTTGTGCACAAAGGAGAATGATTGAACCCGGTAGCAGCCACTGTGACTATTCGTTTGCAGTAATGTGTTCATGACATTTGCCTGGTATGCGCATTTGAAGGATTTCAGCAACAGGATCTGGCTTGTCGCTGCAATTATCAGCTGGGGAATCGCTCTTTTTGAGTACATGTTTCAGGTAGCGGCAAATCGCATCGGCTACACTGTGTTGTCTGTCGGCGAATTAAAAATCATACAGGAAGTGATTACGCTGAGCTTTGTCCCATTTTCGTTGTTGTATCTGCGAGAAGCATTGCGCCTGGATTATCTATGGCTGGTCTTTGCCTGGTAGGCGCAGTATATTTCATGTTCAGAAGCCGCTTTACATAAAAATGCCATTAGCCAGGACATCAAACACAGCTTTATGCTACAGGTTCGCTGCCAGTTATGGCTGGCTTGAGTAACTTTGAGAATCAAAAACAATGAATACAGCAAGTGACGCATTAAAAAGACTGAAAGAAGGCAATCATCGATTTATATCCGGGGTACGCAGTATCGATAGTATTGTAAAACAGATTAAAAGAGCAGATTTCGTTGAAGACCAGGCACCGTTTGCCATCATCCTGGGGTGTTCCGATTCCCGGGTACCTGCAGAAATTGTATTTGACCAGGGCCTGGGTGATCTCTTCGTAATCAGGGTGGCAGGCAATATTGTTGCGCCTTCCCAGATTGGCAGTGTCGAGTTTGCGGTGGAGCAATTTGGTATTCCACTGGTAGTCGTACTCGGCCATTCAATGTGTGGTGCAGTTATGGCAACGATAGACGAGCTGCACAGACCATCAAAAGATAAATCATCGAATGTGCTTTCAATTGTAAATCGTATTCGGCCAACGATCGAACCGTTGTTTGACACGGAACTCAAAAATGACGCAACTAAATTATTAGAGTCAGCTATTCATGCCAATATTCTTTCTTCTACAAACCAGTTGAGACACGGATCACAGATACTTGAACAGTTGGTCCAAAAAGGTGAACTTGAAATAGTAGGTGCAGAGTATTCTCTTGAAACCGGTGAGGTTACGTTTTTCGATTAAACCGGCATATATCTAATGCTTCATTCATGCTGGTATGGATAAAGCGCTACGCGCTATATCCACCCTGCAATTCAAATGCCAGCCCGCTTATCAAACCACCTGCCAGGAAGATTGATGATGAACTTCGAAACATTAGTCGTAAGCGAAACAAATCGTGTTGCGCACATCGAATTAAATCGCGCCGAAAAGGCGAATGCCATGAACCTGGCGATGTGGCAAGAACTGATATCGGCCTTCGACTGGCTTAGCACAGGTTCTGCGCGTGTTGCCGTGCTAAGCGCCCGTGGAAAACACTTTACCGCCGGCATTGACCTTGACTTTCTGCTGGCAATGAAAGCCGAAATTACCGCTCTGCCGGAAGAAGTCAGGCAGGAGCACCTGTTCGAGGTCATCGTTGAGTTACAAAACGCGATTAGCGCCGCTGAGTCGTGCAGCAAGCCCATCCTGGCAGCAATTCACGGTGCATGCCTGGGAGGGGGCGTCGGCCTGGTCACTGCCTGCGACATGCGGTATGCCACGCATGATGCAAGCTTCTCGGTGAAGGAGGTTGATATGGCAATCGTGGCCGATGTCGGCACGCTGCAGCGGCTTCCCCGCCTGACAGGTGATGGACTTGCCCGCGAGCTGGCCTATACGGGAAGAGAGTTCGACGCTAGTGAAGCCCATGCAATCGGGCTGGTAAACCAGGTATTTCCTGACGAGGACAGCCTGATGAAACATGTCATGGAACTGGCGGCCAGTATTTCGAAGAAGTCTCCGCTGACAATCCGTGGAATAAAAGACACGCTTAACTACAGCCGTGATCATACTGTATCAGAAGGCCTTGCATACGTGGCGGCGAGGAATGCTGCAACATTATTCTCTGCCGATCTTGCCGAGGCGATTTCAGCAATCCAGCAGAAGCGCGCAGCACGTTTCGAGGACTGAGCCAGCCTGAGCGATATTCCAGCTGAATGCGATATATATTGTCGCCGGGTTAATAATAACGATGGTGCAGTTCTAACTTAGGTCACGGGCGAATTGTTTGAGTACATCCAGTTCAATAATCTCCAGCGTGCGCTCATGCGTGGCCCTGAGATGGATGCGGGGTGCGCAGCCTGCCTCATAAGCCTGCTTCCAGCGGGATGCGCAAAGGCACCATCTGTCGCCGGGGATGAGTCCGGGAAAACCGAATTCCGGCATGGGGGTTGTCAGGTCATTGCCCACGGAGTAACTGTATTCCAGGAACGATTCATCAACA
>JAJDNP010000083.1 GCA_022340645.1 Gammaproteobacteria bacterium
CAAACGCTTTGACTTCACCGCCCTGCTGCTCCGCCATCACTTTCGTCATCGCCGCCGTCAGCGTCGTCTTACCGTGGTCTACGTGACCAATCGTGCCTACGTTTACATGCGGCTTGGTTCTTTCAAACTTTTCCTTAGACATGTTTAGCGTCTCCCCCGGAGGTATTAAGATCTAAGATTAACAAACAAAATTCAAACAACTTTCAGTTTAACTGGAGCTCATAACCGGATTTGAACCGGTGACCTCTTCCTTACCAAGGAAGTGCTCTACCGCCTGAGCTATATGAGCGAAACCCATTGTTTCCATCCACATCAAATATGGCCCATCAAAAATATCTAGCCCAGGCAAACCAGATCTGGAGCGGATGGTGGGAATCGAACCCACGTATTCAGCTTGGAAGGCTGAAGTTCTACCATTGAACTACACCCGCATAATAAAAAACTTATGGAAAACACCCTTCATAATTACGTGCAGGAATAATCCTCATTTAACTTTTTTGGTGGAGGGGGAGGATTACTCCAGACCTCCTGTCCTCCGCCTCGTTCCACTCGGCCGCGCCATGCGCGTTCAAAATCGCTCCCGGCGCGACTTTCTATAACTATGGTCGAACCACCACCTTGTATATTCCTTCGGAGGTTCTCATCCTCCCCCATTAGGGCCGAGGGCAATTCATTAAAATCTGGTGGAGGGGGGAGGATTACTCCAGACATCCTGTCTTCCGCCTCGCTCCACTCGGCCGCGCCATGCGCGTTCAAAATCGCTCCCGGCGATTTTGTCGAACCACCACGTTTATTCCTTCGGAGGCTCTCATCCTCCCCCGTTAGGGCCGAGGGCAATTCATTAGCATCTGGTGGAGGGGGGAGGATTCGAACCTCCGAAGGTAGAACCAGCAGATTTACAGTCTGACCCCTTTGGCCACTCGGGAACCCCTCCAAAAAAACCAAGCCGCATATTTTGCTTGAGCGCAGCGCAACTGTCAACCTAAAATACCTGTTCGGCGAATATTTTTAGTGCACTCAAGCAATAACACAACACGACATATTTCTGCAGTTTACCGATAAATAACCAGCTATTGCCCTGCAGAATAAAAATGCCCATAGTCCCAGAAATTAGAGCGGAACTATGGGCAGCGCCTGGAGCCGGTGATAGGAGTTGAACCCACGACATCCTCATTACAAGTGAGGCGCTCTACCAACTGAGCTACACCGGCAAGGTGCGCAATTGTATGGAACAAATACACCAAAATCAACACGATTTAAAATAATTGGGTTATTTTCTCCCCAAACACAGACACTGTGTATCTCTTTTGAGGCATCCTCAACATATCACTCGGTGCAATTCCGCTTAAGACGTCTGACCCTGTCTTTTTTAACGGCATTAATATATTTATCAAATACCGAATCTGGCAGCTTCACATCATCAGCCAGCTGGTAATCCAGCCAGTAGACGGTATAGGTCTTGAATACCGGCTCAAGCACCACATCAAAACCAAGCTGTCGTACTCTTTTTACCAGACCGGTTGCACCATTTTTATTTCTAAAGTAGCCAAGAGAAATTCCATTGATATTATCACCTTCACGAATGACGTAATAATCATTTATACGATTAGCCTTCAAACTTTCTCCGACCGCCATTGCTGCATTGCGATTTTTTTTCGGTTTGATATATACCCAGTACAAAGGCTGCTCTTTTTCTTCGCGTCCACGAAAATCCACCGTTTCAACATAAGGTTTTAGTTCAAGCGTTAAGCGGCGTAATACATCAAGATCCCGAAACGGCCCGAACGTGTAGCAGCCGCCATTGTTTTCCTGTGACTGTTTTGGCAAGGTTTTTTGCGTCAACGAGGCAGTTTCCACAGCATCGCTGCCTTTCTTATCATTAGCTTGCGCTACATCAATGTGCTTGCTTCCAGCAGCATGTTTATACTCGCCTGGCCTAGCGGTAATTTTCCGAGTAGCTGTGCGCTCATTGCCAGCCTGACTGCTGCCGTCCTGTTTCAGTTCAGCCTGCTGAGATTCGTCCGCCTCGTTCTGCTGCGTAGCGGACGCCGACTGGTGCTTAAGCTCACTTAACAGCACGATTGTCTGCGTATTTTTGATGGGCTTTATGTTCGAATAAGAAGTATCAGCTGCCGGCATGCTCACCTGCCATGCAATGTAAGCAAAATTCAAAAAAAGCACAAATAAAAACAACCAGCGCATAGTTTGTATCCGTTATTGCTAAACCAGCATTACCGTTGCATCATTATGTTATACAAACCCTGCATTACCAGATCAGGCTTATGCTGCATAACAGGCATGTCCGGGTAACTTAAAATGGTTTCGGCAAATCCGCCAGTAACAAGAATGCGCACTTCGCCATCCAGTCTGCTGCTTGCATATTGACAAATTTCACGTATCCCTGCCTGTAATAATTTATGCAGGCCCTGATTAACTGCGTCGTTCGTATTGTCAGGAACGGTCTGCTGCCATACTGGCGGCTCAGCTGGCGATAATTCCAGCAATGTTGTTTGCAGATTGGCAGTATCAGATAACAGACATTTATGCATAGAGGCGTATGATGGCAATATGTAACCACCTAAATGTTGCCCGCTTTGTTGTATTAAATCAAATGTTATCGCTGTTCCTGCGCTAATCACACAAATTGAAGCCCCCGGGTTACCCTGAAAACCTGCTACAACAGCCGCCCACCGATCAACACCGTGCTGTGCCGGATCGTCATAGGCGTTCGTGATATTTTGATAATGCTTTTCTGTTTTAAGAAATTCAACATCCAGCTGCCAATGTCGCTTCACCCATATTGACAATGCCTGCTGTTTGGCATCACCGGCAACACATAAGGCAAAGACAGACGATGGCTTTACACCTGTTGGTAATACCAGGGCTGAAAACAATTTGTCGAATACATGTGACGTTTCTGCTTCAGTGTAAGCAGCAGCACCGCGGGCAACAATTCTGCCTGCCTCCCATGAAGCCCATTTAATTCTGCTATTACCGATATCAACAGTCAGTTTCATTTTTATAATTCCACAAACAGCTTAACGATCATGGAAATGCCTATACGGTAACAGCTTTTTCCGGTTTGATTTCAACCTGACCGGTTCTCACACTGACATCAGCACTGTTGAATACTTGCTCTTCACCTTCGATAGTTACCAGCAATTCCGCCCTGTCTGTCACACCCTGTGCAACACCCGCAAGTATTTGTTTACTATCCAGCATGATTTCAACATTTTTATGTCGGCAAAAATCATAGCGGGAACGAAATACTTCGAGGTACCGGTCTGCACGCTGCTGAAAGTTCTGGCACACATCAACAACATGGTACAGCAGGCTTGCGGCCACTTCCGCCCGGCAGAGCCCTGTTTCAATATATTGAGCATTTACCTGCTCGCAAATATCGGTGAAATCTATCTTTTCCTGTAGCCCGTCCTGTACCAGGGCAGTCATATCATAATTCAGCCCGACACCAATCACCACGGCCATTTGCCGGCTATCACTGACCCGTTCAACATTATCGCCAGTTTTAACGGGACGTGTTTCGATCAATATGCCGGCAATTTTCTTACCAGATACGTAAATATCGTTTGGCCATTTGATCTGCACCTGTTTCATGCCAAAACTTTCCAGAGATTGAGCAATCGCTACTGATATCGATAAAGGCAGCAAGTAAAGTGCGTTATGCGATAAATCAAAAGACCAGCTGAGACTCATAGCTATATTAGTTCTCGCCGGCATTAACCATTGTTTGCCGCGCCGCCCCCTGCCATGCGTTTGCTCTTCCGCAAAGCAGGCAAATGGCAGGCTTTTACCTGCCTTACATTGCAGCAATGACCAGCTATTGGTTGAATCAATTGATGAAAACACTTGCACATCCATGCCTAATGCACATCGCTCAGCTACAGCCGCTTTTAAGATTTTTGCTTTTAATTGCTCGGGCATTACCTGCTCTGTTCAGGTTAGGTTAATGATAGAGGCACTTATACCACAGAATTGATAAGTGCCGTGAAGACATAATGCATGTACATTAACCCGGCGACTATATATATCGCATTCAGCTGGAGTACTCAATCTCAAATAGTCAGGGGCTACAATAAAATACCAGCTCCGCGTTGTTGCTTTTGACAATGGAATAACCATTAGCTGCAAACTGCGCCTTGATCCGGCCTTTTTCTGTAGCCCTGAATGCGACATATATTGTCGTCGGGTTAACAGCTTCAATCAATTGCAAAACTCTGTAATGACATACTGAACAATGTATCACCTGTTTGAATATTGACTAACTTCTCTATTAGGGCGCAATCGTGTATATGTATGATTTTTAAATAAATATTTATTCCTTTAAGAAAAACTGTCATTTACCCGACAAATAGCATCTTATTTTTAGCAGAACCTGCTATAGTACTTTTATCAATTGGTACGGTGATAACTCCTTTATTACTATAATTATTAAAACCAGTTGATGCCAAAATTGCTCAAATCCTAAATTCCGAAATCCAAAAATTTTCCTGTATTTAATTGCACACAGTTTAGCTCCGCTATGGCAGTCCTGTTGTGTAATGCCTGCAGATTGGAGAGCAACATGACGAGTTTTCGGTTTCTAAAACCCGGTATCACCTCGACGTTTTTTACTTTATTTATGACACTGCAAATAGCCGCATGCAGTGTGGAAGAAAATGCGCTGCCTGCTACCGATAATAATATTTCAGATACACCTGGCACTTCCGGTTCCACTGGTTCTACTGGTTCTACTGGTTCTACTGGTTCTACTGGTTCTACTGGTTCTACTGGCTCCTCTGGTAGTTCGGGTACATCTGGCACTAACCAGGCAGCAGTCATTACAGGTACCGATAACGGCAGTGTTACAGAAGATATCGACCCGAACAACAACAATCTGTTAGAAGTGAGCGGCAAATTAAACATCACTGATAGTGATGCCGGCGAAGCCGCTTTTATAGCAACGACACAAAATGGCAACTATGGTGACCTCACCATAGACGCCTCAGGGAACTGGAACTATTCAGCCAGCAACACTCAGGCCATAATCCAGAACATGGCGGGCAGTGATACATTCCTGGAAAATTTCACCGTTAGCAGCATCGACGGCACTACACAGGCGATAACCATTACTATTATCGGTGCGGATGATCCGCTAGCTGATGTCAGCCTGTCATGGGTTGCGCCTACTGAACGCGAGGATAATACGGGATTATCGTTGTCAGAAATCGCTGGATACAAAATATATTATGGATCAAAACAAGGTAACTATAGTGGCCGTGTTGACATTAATGATTCCATTGCTGTAGATCACACGTTGAAGAATTTAACCACAGGTACCTATTACTTTGTCATTACCACCATTGATATTGATGGACAGGAGAGCCAATATTCACCTTCGGTTAAAATAGTAATTTAATATTTTTACCAGCAATAAACGGCCAGCTAATATTACATAGAAGCTGGCCGTTTATTCTGAATGCTTCATAAAGACACCCCCCGGTTCAGTTTCGACGACATTCAAATTGCATAAACTGTGCGTATAAATAAAACTAAGCAAAACCCTCATCACAGAGGTAAAATACGCTGACAAATTATATCTCACAAAATTTAACTCCCATGTCAACTGAAGACGTAACGACAACACCCACAAATTTTATTAAACAAATTATTCAGAATGATCTGGATTCCGGAAAACACACAACCGTGCATACCCGTTTCCCGCCAGAACCTAACGGTTATCTGCACATTGGCCACGCCAAGTCTATCTGCCTTAATTTCGGTCTTGCAAAAACCTTCAACGGCAAGTGTAATTTACGCTTTGATGACACCAACCCGGAGAAAGAAGAAGAAGAATACGTTAACTCCATAATTGAAGATGTGAAATGGCTTGGATTTGAATGGGATGGTTTATATCATGCTTCAGACTATTTCCAGCAGTTATACGATTATGCGGTTGACCTCATAAAACAGGGCAAGGCTTACGTTGATTCCCTCAGCGCCGAACAAATCCGTGAATATCGCGGTACGCTGACCAAACCGGGCAGAGAAAGCCCGGATCGAAATCGCAGCATCGAAGAAAACCTCGAGCTGTTTGCACGCATGCGTGCAGGCGAGTTTGAAGACGGCAAATACCTGTTGCGCGCAAAAATTGATATGGCATCACCCAATATCAATATGCGCGACCCGGCAATTTACCGCATAAAAAAAGCCCATCATCAGCGCACCTGGAATGAATGGCCGATATATCCAATGTATGACTATACACACTGCATCTCTGATGCGATGGAAAACATTACACACTCAATCTGCACCCTGGAATTTGAAGATCACCGCCCGTTGTATGACTGGGTACTGGATGAAGTTAAGACCCCATGCCATCCGCAGCAAATTGAGTTTGCCCGCCTGCAGCTGAAATACACCATAACCAGCAAACGTAAACTCAACCAGCTGGTGACGGAAAAACATGTCGACGGCTGGGACGACCCGCGCATGCCAACCATTTCCGGCATGCGCCGCCGAGGTTACACACCAGCTGCGATTCGTGATTTCTGTGACCGCATCGGCGTCACCAAGAAAGACAGCTTTATCGAGATGGCGGTGCTGGAGAACAGCGTCCGCGAAGACTTGAATGAGCACGCAATTCGAGTTATGGGGGTGTTAAATCCATTAAAAGTGACCATCAAGAACTACCCGGATGGCCAGACAGAAGAACTGGTCGCGCAAAACCATCCACAGAAACCCGGGATGGGCACACGCAACATCAGCTTTTCCAAAGTCATCTATATCGAGCGTGATGATTTCCTTGAAGACGCGCCAAATAAATTCTTTCGCCTGTCCGTTGGCCGCGAAGTAAGGCTGCGCTATGCCTACTACATCACCTGCACCGACTTTGTTAAAAATGAAGATGGTGAAGTCATCGAGTTGATATGCGAATACGACCCGGAAACCAGGGGCGGGTCTTCACCGGATGGCAGAAAAGTTAAAGGCACTATCCACTGGGTATCGGCGGAACATGCTATTGATGCCACAGTTAACCTATATGACCGTCTGTTTACCCATCCAAACCCTGCCGTTACCGATAATTTTATCGAGCACTTAAATCCGGGATCATTAACCGTACTGCATAACTGCAAGCTTGAGCCATGTCTCGCCGATGCAGACACTGAGATGCACTATCAATTCGAACGCACGGGTTATTTTGTTAAGGACAGTAAGGCGGAAAACCTGACTTTTAATCGCACGGTTACCCTGCGAGATACCTGGGCGAAAATTGATATGCAAAATCAGTAAGTTCAGCTAAATCTGGTTGCTGCTGCCTGCCCGGCAACCGCAGGGCAGCTGTGTTCAGGTATTTTCCTACATGAATATAGGTAACCGTCTGACAGGCATGAAGTAGCAAAGCAAGGCGCCTGTTGTTAAAGTCACCAGCACTGTTTTCCGTGTCATCCGAACAGTGAACAAATGAGCCAAATCAGGGAGCCAAATCAGGGAGATAGGCATATGGACATGGTTAAATATATCTACAGTGAAATCTGCTGCTTGCTTAAATCCAGTTTCGACATCTCAATGCAAAAAATTGAGCAGCTATTCAAACGTAATAAAACCGGGCTTTAAAAAATAAGCCGCAGCAAGGCGAAGGGGCATCGCAGGTGCGAATGAATTATTCGGCATATCCTGTGCCTCGCCCCTTTGGGGCTTGCATTAAAAATTGTTCCAGACAATTTTTTCGCACCTGCGATGCAACAAAGCTTTAGGGATGGCCAGGATGATTAGTTAATTGTCAGCCTGGCAAACTTGCGCTTGCCCACCTGGAATACAGCTTCAGTTCCTTTTTGTATTTTTAACGACTTGTCTGTAATTTTTTCACCGTCGATTCTAGCCGCGCCCTGCTGGATCATTCGCATGGCATCACTGCTACTGCCGCATAAACCGGCGTCTTTAAGCAGGTTGGCAATCGGGTAACCGTCTGCAGGCGCATCAAATTGAAGTTCTGGAATATCATCCGGGATTCTGTTCCTGGCAAACTGCGCAATAAAACCTTCTCGGGCAGCGCTTGCTTCAGCCTCGTTGTGAAAACGGGCGATAATTTCTTCTGCCAGTAAAAATTTAATATCGCGTGGATTTTTGCCCTGTTGCACTTCCTGTTTAAAGCCGGCTATTTCACTCATCGGGCGAAAACTCAATAACTCGAAATAACGCCACATTAAATCATCCGAGATTGACATGATCTTGCCGAACATGTCCCTTGGCTCATCATCAATGCCGATGTAGTTATTAAGCGACTTGGACATTTTCTGCACGCCGTCCAGTCCTTCAAGTATCGGCATGGTCAGCACACACTGCGGTTTCTGGCCATGCTGTTCCTGTAACTGGCGCCCCATTAACAGGTTAAATTTTTGATCGGTGCCGCCGAGTTCAACGTCAGCCTTCATGATCACGGAATCATAACCCTGTATCAGCGGGTACAGAAATTCGTGAATCGCGATCGCCTGGCCCGCTTTATACCGCTTGCTGAAATCATCACGTTCCAGCATACGCGCCACCGTGCTGCTGGCAGCCAGTTTAATCATATCGACACTGCTTACATACCCCATCCAGTGCGAGTTGAACATAACATGCGTTTTATCTTCATCAAGAATTTTGAAAATCTGCTGCTGATAGGTTTTCGCATTTTGCTCAACCTCTTCCTGTGTCAGTGGCGGGCGTGTCGTAGATTTACCGGTCGGATCGCCAATCATGCCGGTAAAGTCACCTATCAGAAACTGCACCTCGTGTCCCAGGTCCTGGAACTGGCGCAGCTTGTTTATCAATACCGTGTGCCCCAGATGCAAATCCGGCGCAGTAGGATCAAAACCTGCCTTGATTCTTAACGGCCGACCTTCTTTTAATTTGGCAACCAGCTCCTTTTCCAGAAGGATCTCATCCGCCCCACGCTTGATGATTTCTAATTGTTCTTCGATTGATTTCATTTACTGGCTTCCAGATAAAAAAGTGTATAAGATACCCGTGGTTTGGAGCTTTCTCAACTACTCATAAGAAATATAACGTAAATACTTCATGTTAATACATATTTACTCATACTTTTCATTGACCGGGAGTAGATTTAAAGCTACATTTAAACATATCTTATCAATATCCAGACGAACGACCTTCTATGCCAATGTCATTGATTAGTAAAGATTTTCGCTTCAACCAGAAAAAAACGCAAAAACGCGGGTTCTTGCGTATACGTTGGGCGCTACTAGCCATGACTGGCGCAGGTATTGGCGCAGTGATTGCAAGTACACAGACAGAATCAACACAAAACTCCGTGCTTCCCACGGATTCACTGCCCGCTTTTAAATCTGTCACCAAATCATCTCATGAACTGGCGCGTGAAAGTTTTTCACTCAGCCTGCCCGAGCTACAGGCGCGACAGGAAATCATTGATGACGCCAACAATCAGACGCCTAAACAATGGCGTGAGTTCGAAGTGAAATCAGGTGACAGCCTTGCCATCCTGTTTAAACGCGCAGATATAAAACCGCAGCAGCTTGATGAACTTATGAAATCAGGCGAAGACGTGAAAACCCTGCGCAAGATCTTCCCCAAAGATACCATCCGAGTGCTAACGGATGATACTGGCATATTACAGGCGCTTCGTTATGACATTGACCATAAATCATATTTAATGGTTGAACGTAAAAACGGTGAGCTTGTTGCAGAAACATACAGCCACGTAATTGAAACACGGCATACACATGCCAGCGGTGTCATCGATTCATCGCTTTTCCAGGCCGCACAGGATGCCGGCATTTCGGAAAATGTTATTATGGAACTTGCCAACGTATTTGGCTGGGACATCGATTTCGCACTGGACATTCGCAAAGGTGACAGTTTCACCGTACTTTACGAAGAGTTATACCGCAATGGCGAAAAGATTTCTGACGGCGATATCCTGGCAGCTGAATTCACCAACGACGGCAAAACATACCGCGCTGTTCGATACACCAATCCACAAACCGGTAAAAGCGAATACTTCACGCCTGACGGCAAGAGCATGCGCAAAGCCTTCTTACGCACACCGGTAAATTTTGCCCGCATCAGCTCTCGCTTTACGACCAGCCGCTACCACCCCGTGTTACATAAAGTCCGCTCCCACAAGGGTGTTGATTACGCCGCAAAAACTGGCACACCGGTATATGCTGCGGGCGACGGCAAAGTTATCTTCAAAGGTAAAAAAGGCGGATACGGCAATGTTATTATGCTGCAGCATGGTAACAAGTACACCACAGTATATGCACATTTAAACAGCTACAATCGCAAGCTTAAAGTTGGCTCAAAAGTTAGCCAGGGGCAAACCATTGCTTATGTCGGCATGACTGGACTGGCAACCGGCCCCCACCTGCATTATGAATTCCGTGTTAACGGCGTGCATCGAAATCCTTTAACCGTTAAATTGCCCGAATCAACCCCGGTGCCGGAACAAAACATGGCTGAGTTTGAGCAAGCTACCGCTCCGGTACTCGCACAGCTTGACCTGGTAAGCCGTAGCCAGCAGATCGCACTGGCCAGTACGACGGAAGATTCACCAGCTGAGAATTAAAATAAACCTTTAACATTATCAGCAACACACTCGTGATAAATCGATAAAACACCATGTCCACATCCAGGCCTGAGCTCTATATCGGTTTGATGTCAGGCACCAGCATGGACAGTATTGATGCTGCCCTGATCGATTTATCCTCAACAGACGGCTCTCGAACACAACCCAGACTAGTTCACTCCTTAGCCAGCCGTGGCCTGATGATATTCAGCATGCACTGATTGCGGCAGTTGGCAGTTGGCAGTTGGCAGTTGGCAGTTGGCAGTTGGCAGTTGGCAGTTGGCAGTTGGCAGTTGGCAGTTGGCAGTTGGCAGTTGGCAGTTGGCAGTTGGCAGTTGGCAGT
>JAJDNP010000117.1 GCA_022340645.1 Gammaproteobacteria bacterium
TGGTTCTGTGAACGATCTTTCTGAAGCGGTTCGTGTTATGGCAAAATCTCAGTTAAATAAAGACCTGTCAGACAACGAAGTGGAAGATATCGTGGCATTTCTGGGTGCATTAACAGGTGAATATCCTGAAATCGCCATGCCGCGTTTACCGGCAACTAAAGGCTATAGTCTGATTGCAGATAAATAAGTCAGTGTGACGCCAGCAACGCGATCGCTAATACCGGCCCACATGGAAATCAATCTTTACCGTTGCCGGCAAAACACCTGCCAGCAATGAGGGTGCAGACTGTTGACTTTTCAGGACGCGTAAATACAACCATGTAAGCTCTGCTACAACGTCCTGTTGCAGATGTCTGAAAAACCAGCAGCCAGCACCCTCAAATTCATTGAATCGTTACCGTTCAACCGGACTTATCAGGTGATTCTTGCTCAAAACACAGCTTTTTTAGATAGGTTAGAATAATCATTTTATAAACGCTCATTAGAGCGGGGGAGAGCTTCCATGTCTACAGTGACCATAACAAAAGACACTTTAAAGGATACGATTGAAAACAATGGTATCGTCATCATTGATTTCTGGGCGCCCTGGTGCGGTCCCTGTAAATCCTTCTCGCCGATCTATGAGACGGTGTCAGAAAAACACGATGATGTTGTCTTCGGCAAAGTTAACACCGAGGATGAACAGGAGCTGGCTGCAAGTTTTCGTATTCGTTCAATCCCGACGCTAATGATATTCCGCGACCAGATTGCCATTTTTTCTCAGGCTGGGATGTTGCCTGAAAGCGCGCTTGAACAGGTGATTTCAAAAACGAAAGAGCTGGATATGGACCAGGTTCGCAAAGAAGTTGCTGAACAGCAGACCCAGGCACAACAGCAATCGTAATTGGCGGCTGAGGATTCCAGGCGGAATCCTGATGTTACATCCGGTGTTATCCCAGGCGTTTTTCTCATCAGCTACCGGGAACGGCAAAGCCTTATCTCCGCTTCTAACCATTGATGACTGGATTAAAATTATGATAACGGACCTTCGTAAAATACAATTAAATGAGTAAAGACGACCCTGAATGCCCGTTGGTGAAAAAGAAAAAATCTATTAGATTCTTCCGCAAATGAACGCAAATACACGCGAATTATTAAAAACAAAAAAAATAAATTATCCACAGATAAACGCAGATAAACACAGATATTTAAAAGCCTGGAATCGTTTTTACCAATGTTTATTATTTGCGTGCATTTACTACGCGCCTCCTGCGCTACGTCCTTCGGACCTTACTACCGTACGTTCAAAATGCTCCCGGCATTTTAGTGTGTTCATTTGCGGAAAAAATTAGTTTTTCCTGACAGTCCGCACATGGCCGTAGGTGCCACTACATTGCGGAAAGTAGAGAGTCTGTTGTTAGTCTGAAGCAGGCCTGCATCTGATTTGGCAGACAGAGGAAATGCGACCCTGCCGTGCTGACATACAGGCGTCAAAAAATTTACAGTAGTAATTAACAGTCAAAAAGTCTCCGAAACATACGTGTGTCGGCCCATCTATGACAATAGCCATTCAAACATTCATAATTTGCCTGAATATAGCAAAAAATGTCTATGTTATTTACAGTTATATATTTAACTTCAAATAAATATCTTTAAAAACAATGAGATATGATAGCGGCATGTATTTTGCATTATTTGTGTAAACAAGCACAAATTTATCAGGCAGTAGCTGTGGCATCAAGAAAGATAGTTAACGAGATACTGTAATCGTAGAGATGCTTATATGGGTATTTGTTTTATGAAAAATAAATGGTGAGTCAGTTATCAATATAGCGCGAAGCAATTTTGAAATCCTACTAAAGCCGTTGGCAATCTCCAAAGTATGGTGAGCCAATATATCAACGAATGGAGAAACTCAATGAAACGCAGATTCCTGCATTACGACCCCCATAGAAAGATGTTTACTGATGCATCTGATAGAACGTTACCGCGTCTATTAACCCGTGATCAGGTGACCCTGTTACAGGTGCTAGAGGAGCAAAACCCACCCCGTGGAAGTGAGCATCACAAACCTCTGCATGAGCTGGCAAATATATTGCTGGTCCATGGCCACTAGTGATCAGAAATAATGCGTGGCAGCGCGAATATGTAAAGTGTGTTGGGATGCTGGCTTAAGCTACTCAAAGTACGCTACTGGCCGTAGTTCCCTGCTGATTTAAATCAGTGATGGTCTGTTATCAAGTCTGAAACGGATGACTATTACACAGATATGTTTGAACCGGTTCATGGGTATTCACTCGCAGGTATTTGACCCACTTATTGATTACACGAGCTAAATAATATTAAATTTACTGTCAGGCGCAGTGTCAGCATCGCTGACCGCAATCCCTGAGTAGTTATTAGCCCGGCGACAATATATGTCGCCGGGTTAATTAAATCATCATTTAGCACATTTAAGCGTGCTAATTTTTAATACGCTGGTTTTCATTATGCCAAGTTTGTTTGTGATGATTTTCAGGAACTTAAGTTTCACAACTATAATCGTTGCCGGCTTCTTTGCCATCACCGAGTTTATTCTCGGGCTGGCGGGTGTACAGCCGTTGTTGCTAATTGAAGATCCGCTGGTGGGGTTCTCCGATAATATTCCTCAGTTTATCAAGGCGACGCGCAATGATGGCGCAGAGATGTATGTCACGCCAAAGATCAAGCTGAAATTGTTTAATTTCCAGGAATTCCCCCAGACTAAAAGCCGCAACACCTACCGGATTTTCTGCCTTGGTGGTTCCACTACATACGGCCGTCCCTATACCGACAAGCTGTCTTTTTGTGGCTGGCTGCACGCCTATCTGCAGGCTGCAGACCCGTCACGGAACTGGGAAGTGGTTAATGTCGGCGGCATCAGTTATGCCAGCTACCGGGTTGCGCACATGATGGGCGAGCTCAAGAATTACCAGCCGGACCTGTTCATCGTTTACTCCGGCCAGAATGAGTTTCTCGAACAGCGCTCATACGGTGCGCTGCAGAAACTGCCGTCATGGGTGATTAATCTGGATGCGACCCTGAGCGGAACTCGCATTTACACAGCCATGAAACAGCTGATGGATAAAATCCGGCCCGGTAAGAACGAGCTCTCGCTCAAGCGTGATGAACTCAGCGCTGAGGTCGATGAAATTCTTAATCACACGAAGGGGCCGGAAAGCTACAGCCGCGATGACGCCCTGAAACAGGAGATATTGCTGCACTATCGCCTCAACCTGATACGCATGAGTAAAATCGCAAAAAGTGTCGATGCCGGCATTGTCTATGTCAGGCCGGTAGCCAACCTGCGAGATATGTCGCCGTTCAAAAGTGAACACCGCGATGACATGGACCTGGATGCACTGTTGCAGTGGCAGATCCTGTACCGTGATGCGCGGCAACTGCAGGACGACGGCAAACCGGACGAAGCGCTGGTGAAGTACCGGCAGGCGTTGAAGCTGGATGACCGCTATGCCGAACTGCACTACCGCATTGGACAGGTGCTGTTCGAGCAGCATCACTATGATGAAGCAGAAACGGCTTTTACGCGCGCCATCGATGAAGATATCGCACCACTGCGTATCCTGCCTGCAATGCAGCAGATCGTTGCCGACGTCGCCGAATCCGAGGAGGCACCATTAGTCGATTTTCAGGCGTTGTTACGTCAGGCCTGTCAGAAAAGGTACGGGCACAGCGTCTTTGGCGTTGAGTATTTTACCGATCACGTTCATACCAATTATGATGCTTATGGCATGCTGGGTCTGGCACTGTTAAACAAGCTGGTGGCGCAGGGTATTGTGCAGCCCGATACCTCATGGAATGCCGCGCGTGCCGAGTCGGTGAGGCTGCAGGTGATTGCCTCTATCAATGTAATAGATGAAGCGGTGAGTTATATCAACCTTGGTTACGTATTAAGCTGGGCGGGTAAGTTCCGGGAAGCACAGGCGATGTTTCAGCGCGCATTGGAAATCCGTGGCGGTAACGAAAATCTGTATATACGACTGGCCAACACGTCCAGTGCACTCGGTAATCTTGATGATGCCTTCAACTATCTGATAAAAACACATTCTATGTCCAGGGTGAATACCAGACTCGGCATGATCAGGTTACAACAGGGTAAAGCGAACGAAGCCATTGCCTACTGTGAAGCCGATATGAGGCAGTACCGGGAATACTATAAGCCGCATATCTGCATTGCGCAGGCGCTGGCGAAGAAAGGGGAGTTCGACCAGGCGCAGAAGCACTTCGACAGGGCGCTGGAACTGAGGCCGAACAAGGCATTTGCTCATCTTAGCTATGCCGACTTCCTGGTTGATCAGCAACGATATGAGGAAGCACTTGACCATGCACGTGAAGTTTTACGTATCAACCCCGCTGATTTCCAGGCGCACAACACGCTAGCCAGTATCATGCTGGCAACGGGTGATCTGGAGCAGGCCAGGCAGCAAATTACCGAAGCACTGCGCTTGAAGCCTGGCAATGACAAAGCGATGAACAACCTGCAACAACTGCGTGCCGAACTCAATAGCGACAGTCGAAAGCAGACGCGCCAATAGGAGGCAGACCACGGGTTTCACAAAAACATCTTAAACGTGCCCACGTCTATCATTATGCACACAATGAAAGACTCGATGATCCGCTAGCCAGCCTGCTGCAGCCAGCTGATAAACTGACTGTAAACAACAAGCATCGAAAGCGAATCACAATCGCAAAGACTTTAATTCATAAGAATGTACCGAGAAGGGTGAAGCTCCGAATCTGGCCGTACTGCTCCGCCAGGATTTTGAGTTGACAGAGCGAAGTCGACCCTGAACGCCCATTGGTGAAAAAGAAAAAACTTTTAGATTCTTCCGCAAATGAACGCACTAAAATGCTCCCGGCATTTTAGTGCGTTCATTTGCGGAAAAAATTATTTTTCATGGCAGTCTGCTCATGGCCGTATATCCGCGGTCGCTGAAAATGATCCAGGGTCTGTTCTCAGCAAGTAGGGCGCAATAACCATCGGGCATTGCGCCGTATGTTTTGAATGTGGATTTTCATTCGGTGCAATGCGTTGCACTTATTGCACCCTACGAAACTGCTTTTTTGCGCTGTTTGCGTCCTTCGCGGCTAAATTCGCT
>JAJDNP010000132.1 GCA_022340645.1 Gammaproteobacteria bacterium
TCTGATTAATTATCATAAATTCTGGCGATGCCCAAAAGCCAGTATCAAGGCATAGGTTTGAAAGCATACTTATCGTATGATGAAAATCAATAAGGCTGAGCCTGGCTTTTGGGCATCACCCCGCAGGGCGGGCTTTTAAACACACCCGAGTGAGTATAACCTGGCTGCGTTATAGTTCTTATGAATGGAATAACCATTCATCGCAAACCACGCCTTGAATCTGCACGCTTAAAGGCCCGCAGAACTTTATGATAATTAATCAGAGTTGCCTTAATGCCAGACCATGTCCATCTGGTGCTGATCCCTTCGCGTGAAAAGATATTAAGGGAAACGCTGGCTGATGCTCATCGCAAATATACGTGGCGCGTGAATTTTCGGCAAGGGTGGCGTGGTCATTTATAACAGGAATGATTTCACTAAACAAAAAAATCGATATGTACTGTTTCTCTGTGCATTCTTGCATCAGCCTATAAAGTTGTTAAGATAGTGACAAATGAATTCGTGGGCGAATAATAAACTTCCTCACAGGTAATGCAATCCAACTATGCCAACAGCTATGAACGATTACCTGCAAATTGAAATTGCCATGAACAGCCTGCAAAGCTGGTTCACATCACTCGTAATTGCAGCTGCCATTATCCTGTTGGCGTATGTCGCTAAGCATATAATACTTCGTCGCGTGCAATCAATGCTGGATGACAAGCAGCAGGCACTACGTATCGTACACGATGTGGTCAAGCAAACCCGCTGGCTGTTTGTCATCATCCTTGCTTTATCGCTGGGAACGGGTGTGCTGGAAATGCAGGAAAAGATACGTACCGTGATTAACACGATTACTGTCATTGCCCTGCTAATCCAGATGGGCCTTTGGGCTTCTGTTGCGTTCAGGGTAAGCATTGAGCACTACCGTGAGCGCCAGCGCACGGAGAATCCCGCCAGTGTCACCACCATTAATATTCTGAATTTTACTACCAGGGTATTGCTGTGGGTAATCGTGCTGTTACTGGTACTGGACAATCTCGGAGTCAATATTACCGCACTGGTTGCCGGCCTCGGTGTTGGCGGTGTGGCAGTCGCACTTGCGGTGCAAACCATCCTCAGTGACCTGTTATCGTCGTTGTCGATCGCGCTGGACAAGCCTTTCGTCATTGGAGACTTTCTCATGGTCGGCGACATGCTCGGCTCGGTCGAATATGTTGGCCTGAAGACCACGCGGCTACGCAGTCTGTCCGGTGAGCAGCTTGTATTTTCCAATACTGACCTGTTGGGCAGTCGAATCCGTAATTTCGGCCGCATGTACGAGCGCCGCGTCGCATTCAACCTTGGTGTTACTTACCAGACTACCCGCGAACAGATTAGAAAGGTGCCGGCCATCATTCGCGAGGCGATAGAAACGCAGGATCGTACCCGTTTCGACCGCTCGCATTTCAAGGAGTACGGCGCATATTCCCTCAATTTCGAATCTGTGTACTACATCAACGGTCCGGACTACAACCAGTATATGGATATCCAGCAGGCGATAAACCTGACTATCCACGAGGGATTTGAACGTGAAGGTATTGATTTCGCCTATCCAACACAGACACTGGTCCTGCAGCAGGCTGCAGGATGAGTTGATGTGCCTGGTCAATCAGGTGACCACGGCTATTGTGAGCTTGTATTCTTGTAGTCCAGTAAATTTATAGGGAAATTCTCGCCTGGTACCACTGTTATTTTTTTTAAAGTTGTAAATGGAACACTAGTAGGATAATCAGGTCAAATAAAGTTCGGTGGGGGATTCTTAAGTCGGCATCGATTCAATTTCTGGCGTACCTGAGCTGAATATTAGCGGCAGAATTTAGTGTTGCTCAGCTGTTGTTTTTTTACTTTATGCCACCATTTTAATTTATGATAGGCAGGACAGGCAGGTATTATCTATAGAAGTTTTTTGATGTTTGTAAATAAAATATCAGTAAAATATATTTAGATGAAAATCGGTTTGTGGTTTAGTAAATTTAGAAAGATTGATCTACACTGAAGGTGAAGTATGAGTAATCTCATAGGGAATGGTTACCAGGTTGTTAACAGTAAAGATGATGACTGGGACCATGATTATGACAGTGGTCTTGTGGTTGAGGAGCAAAAACCCAGGTTAAAACCACCGAAACAATATAAGGTCATGATAATTAATGATGATTACACTCCAATGGAATTTGTTGTACAGGTGTTGATAATGTTTTTTGCCATGGACCATGCGAAAGCAACACGTGTAATGATGTCAGTGCACACTAAAGGTAAAGGTATTTGTGGTGTTTACAGCCATGATATTGCTGAAACCAAGGTGGATCAGGTGAATGAGTATTCGCGAATGAACCAGCATCCCCTGATGTGTACCATGGAAGAAGCCTGATAGTTTAACAGAGTTTATTACCTGTTATTTTTTTTACCTGTTTTATTTAAATTAGGGTAGGTACCATGTTAAGTAAAGAGCTTGAAGCATCATTAAATCAAGCATTCAACGATGCCAGAGAAAAAAGACACGAATACATCACGGTTGAGCACTTGTTGCTTTCCCTGTTAGACAATAACAGCGTCAACGTGGTGTTGCAGGCCTGTGGCACAGATATCAATCTACTTGGCAGGGAACTGATGGAGTATCTTGATAAAAATACCCCCGTTTTTGGCGATGTAGTTGGCGGCGAAGTACAGCCAACACTCGGTTTCCAGCGGGTACTGCAACGTGCCGTGTTTCACGTACAGTCTTCCGGCAAAAAAGAAGTTGTCGGCGCCAATGTCCTGGTTGCCATGTTCGGCGAGCAGGAGTCACAGGCAGTTTACCTGCTGCATCAACAAAATGTTAACCGCCTGGATGTGGTCAATTACATTTCTCATGGCATTACCAAGGTGTCTAATGAAACAGAGAAGCTGGAAGATCATTCCGAGCAGACGGTTACCCAGGATGCAGAAGCCCAGCCGCTGGAAAATTACACAACGAATCTAAACCAGTCTGCCATGCAGGGCCTGGTTGACCCGTTAATTGGCCGTGCTTATGAAGTTGAGCGAACTGTACAGATTTTGTGCCGCCGCCGTAAAAATAATCCATTGCTGGTAGGAGAAGCCGGTGTGGGTAAAACTGCCCTTGCCGAAGGTCTGGCAAAACGTATCGTTGATAAAGAAGTTCCCGAGGTTTTGTTAGGCAGCACTATTTATTCACTCGATTTGGGTTCACTGGTTGCCGGTACCAAGTATCGCGGTGATTTTGAGAAGCGCCTGAAAGGTGTATTGAAACAGTTAAAACAACGTCCCGGCGCAATACTGTTTATTGACGAAATCCATACTATTATCGGTGCGGGTTCTGCCTCCGGTGGCGTAATGGATGCTTCCAATTTAATTAAACCGATGCTGGCGAATGGCGAGCTTAAATGTATTGGTTCAACCACCTACGCAGAATTCAGGAGCGTGTTCGAGAAAGATCACGCGCTGGCGCGCCGGTTCCAGAAGATCGATATTGAAGAGCCGAGTGTAGAAGAAACCGTCGAGATTTTGAAAGGACTGAAAACACGCTTTGAAGAACATCATGATGTGAAATACAGCAACAACGCATTACGTGCTGCCGCTGAGCTCTCGCAACGTTACATTCTGGACCGTTTCCTGCCCGATAAGGCCATTGACGTGATTGATGAGGCGGGCGCCAACAAACAGCTGCAGCCCCAAGGTGGTAAGGCGAACAAGAGAACGATCAACGTGCATGATATTGAAAGTATCATCGCCAAAATTGCACGCATTCCTGCGAAAACGGTCAGCACCTCTGATACCGATGCGCTGAAAAACCTCGAGCGTGACCTGAAGATGGTCGTGTTCGGCCAGGACAATGCGATAAGCACACTGGTGACCGCGATACGTATGTCACGTTCCGGCCTGGGCGATCCCGAAAAACCAATTGGTTCTTTCCTGTTTACAGGCCCAACGGGTGTTGGTAAGACCGAGGTAAGCAGGCAGCTTGCTAACATCCTGGGTATCGAGTTATTACGCTTTGATATGTCTGAATATATGGAGCGCCATACCGTATCACGTTTGATTGGCGCGCCGCCGGGATATGTCGGGTTTGATGACGGTGGTCTGTTAACCGAGGCAGTTAACAAGCATCCGCACTGTGTACTGCTGCTGGATGAAATCGAAAAAGCGCATCCGGAAGTCTTTAATATACTGCTGCAGGTAATGGATCATGGCACGCTAACCGACAGCAATGGCCGTAAGGCAGACTTTAGAAATGTTATTCTGATTATGACCAGTAATGCCGGTGCACAGTTAATATCCCGCCGCTCAATGGGCTTTACGGAACAGCAGAACGAACTTGATGGTATGGAGGAAATCAAGAAGATGTTTACGCCGGAGTTCAGGAACCGACTGGACGCCATTGTTAACTTCGAATCGCTTGATGCGCATACATTATCGAACGTTGTTGACAAGTTCCTGGTTGCATTTGAAGCACAACTGAACGAGAAGAAAGTAACCATCACTGTGGATAAGGAAGCGCGTAGCTGGTTAGCTGAGAAAGGCTACGACCCGAAAATGGGTGCAAGGCCGATGGCACGCGTTATTCAGGAGCACCTCAAGAAACCTTTGGCAAATGAACTGCTGTTCGGTGAATTAACCAGGGGTGGCCATGTCAATGTCACGGTTTCTGCGGATAATGAAATCGCCATCGAGATTACCTCGGAAGCAGTGAAGGCCTAGGCTATTAACCGAAAAATACCAGCTCCACATCAGGTATTTAAATTAATAAAGGCTGCTGATTAAAATAATCAGCAGCCTTTTTATTTAGCCGAAATTTGCAGTGACGTGTAAAAAGCTAAAAGCATTTAACCGCAGACAAATTTGACAGCATCAAATTTGAACAGCAGGAAGCTGGCCCAAAGGGTGTAGGGCAGGACGCCCGGAATAACCACAGAGCACACAGAGTTTTGATATGTAGGTCCGAATTTATTCGGACGACGATGCCATTGGTTTCGTGTCGTCCTAACAAATAAAGAGCTATTCTCTGTGCCCTCTGTGTCTCTGTGGTGAATTCGTTTTTAGAATTTGCAAGCCTTCGAATTTATATTCCGGCTTAAAACAAATAATTATTTAGCGCGGTAAACGATGCGGCCTTTTTCCAGGTCGTAAGGTGTGAGTTCAACGGTAACCTGGTCACCTGTCATAATACGTATATAATGTTTGCGCATTTTTCCGGAAATGTGCGCGATAACAGTGTGACCATTTTCCAGTTCCACCCGGAACATTGTGTTAGGAAGTGTTTCGGTCACCACGCCATCCATTTGTATTGCTTCTTCTTTAGCCATATACCAGTAATTCTGTTTGTTGAAATTTAAATAAGCCAGGATCAGATGTAAGAACTGCTATATCCGTCTGGCTTTATTTGATGATGGGCAATTATCGTTGTTTTGACGTGAATCGCAAGCTTTTTATTAATTTTTGACTGATTTAACCGGTTTTTCTGGCGATGACAAAATAATATTGCCTTCTTCGGGCAGCATGTAAACCGGGTCGATTGTTGTCTGGTTGGCAATTATAGAAAAGTGCAGGTGCGGGCCGGTAACACGACCCGTCTGGCCAACTTTACCGATAATGTCTCCCTGTTTAACGGCATCACCCGGTTTGACGTCGATTTTGCTCAAATGTGCATACAGGCTGATGACACCCTGGCCATGATCAATGTAAATCATATTGCCGCTGAAAAAGAAATCGCCGGTGTCGATAACGGTGCCATCGGCGGTTGCTTTAATCGGTGTGCCTTCATCCGCGGCGATATCAAGACCACTGTGCGGGCTTCGTTCCTGTTCATTAAAAAATCGGCGTAATCCGAAAATGCTGCTGATTCTTCCCGTTACCGGCCAGATAAAATCGACGCTGGGCGTCATTTCGGTGAACTGCGTCTTCGCTTTTCGCTTACGTTTACTTTCCGCGGCAATACGCTCGATATCCTCTTTATTCGGATTTACCTTGCGTTTGTTTTTTATCGTCAGATGCTGTTCTTTGTATTTTTTATATACAACAGTAAATTTTCTATTGTCACTTTGTCCATCTGCGTGTTTGACCGTAAATTCGTAACTACCAGGTTTTACTGATAAACCTATTCCTGCCATAGCGACCCAGTTATTTTTATAGGGAAAAACAGCAACGCGTTTATTTTTGAAAAAAACCTTCGTGCCCTGTGTGTAATCAGGCAATTGCAATAGCGCAATACCGCCGGGAACCAGGGCCTGTTCGGGTAGTGCGTAAACAGTATGGCTGGTAAAGATAAGTAATACTGAAAAGCAGAGTCGAGTCAGGTAAATTTTAGGATTTTGCATGTGATTATATTTATTAAATTAATGTATCTGGTAATGTATTTGGGCGCACTGACCTACATAAAGCTGTTGCATATTCTTGCAGGTGCGATTTTAATCGCACAACGGTGCCAGTATTTTTTCATAACGTTCGTTAAATCCCGTCATGCTTCTGGTTTATCGCCCGAATAAATTCGAACCCACGCACAATTTAATTGAGTGCGGGTTAATCACTGGCCAGCTTTAATTTTAATGTATCAGGCCGTATATTTCACAATTAATGAAAGCGAGATAATCGGCATCCAGAATTTTATTCATGAATTGTAGTTTCTTAAATGCTGAAAATGGATATCAGAAATAAAAAAAAACGGCAGTTTAATTTACTCATCGGTCTATCCTCTCAAGAATTAGACACTCTGACAATCCCGGGGCGATTCACTCGCTACGTCCCCTTTGATTTAAGAATTTAGAATATTCAAATCGAACAACTGTGTGATTAGCTGCTCGAGTTCTTTCTCGAGTACCGGTTTCTGAAGAAGAATGAACGGCGATGCGCCTCTATAGTCTTTTTCCAGTTCTGCGGCACTGTGGGCAGTAATAAAGACTGAACGAATCCGGAACTGCTGCCAAATGCTGTTGGCAGCTTCCACGCCGGTCATCCTGGTGCGTAACCTGGTATCCATCAGTATCAGATCAGGTCGATGCTCTGCTGCTTCTCGGATCGCGGCTTCACCTGTGTCAACGACGCCAACTACGGTGCAGCCTAACCGTTCGACAATGTATTTGAGAGCCCTGGACGAAATGGCTTCATCTTCAACAATTAAGATTTTAATCGGTATCAATTTCAAGCCTCTATTCCGGCGTTGCACCAAATAAATGAATATGCGTGGTATATTAACTGTTTCCGTGAAGGAACTGCGGTTCTTTTTAGAGCGATGGCCCTAAAGGCTGGGGCGCTGATAAATTTTATCTTGAAAATACTACTTCATAGGGCATGTCTAGAGGGGGCGACGAGTGACGGACTTTGACGATGAGCAAATTGCAGATCATGTGCTAAATGATCTGCAGTCCATGAAAGATTTGCGTTATCTCGAGCAATTCGAGAATCTCATTATCACTCTTTCAGGCAGATTCGTGAACCTGGGCGCCAGGGACCTGGATGCTGAGATCAATAATGCGCTGCAAGCCATAGGTAGTTTTGCCAAAGTTGAGCGCAGTTATGTATTTCAGTTTTCTGAGGATCGCAGACGCTTCACCAACACCCACGAATGGTGTGCGAACGGCGTCAAGCCGATGATTAATCGTATTCAGGATGCATCTGCTGACCAGTATCGCTGGGCGCTTCAGCATTTCTTACGCGGTGAAGATCTATACATTGAGGATGTGGAAAAAATGCCGCCGGAAGCAGCGATCGTGAAAGATGAGTTTGTGGCTCAAGGCATTCGGTCCATGGTGAATGTCCCACTCATATGCGACGGCCGGGTCATCGGTTTTGTGGGCTTCGATGCTTTGTATCATCCGAAGATCTGGACAACAAAGCACCGAAATCTGCTGAAGGTTGTTGGAGAGATTATCGCGGGTGCAATTGAGCGAGAGCGCAAGACCACGGTGTTATCACATCAATTGCATCTGGAAAAACTGGTCGCCGAAATCTCAACGTATTTCATTAATGTTCCTGTCTCTCAGCTGGAGAACGGAATCGCTGATGCCATCAAGAGAATCGGTGAGTTCACCGGCGTAGATCGAAGCTATGTCTTTCGTATATCCAGCGACAATACCTGTATGAATAATACCCACGAATGGTGTGCAGCGTCTGTAGAACCTCACATCGAAAGATTGCAGGGACTACCGGTGGCAGAGTTCGGGTATTCGATGCAATGGCTCAAACAGGGTGAAGTGTTTCACGTGCCAGACATAGCCGAACTACCTCCCGAGGCGGAGCGCGAACGGAAGGAATTCGAGAGAGAAGGGATCAAAACCCTGGTGAATGTTCCCATTATGGCTCGCCAGAAGATGATTGGTTTTCTCGGCTTTGATGCAGTTTACGCCCGTAAATTGTGGTCTGAAGACGATATCCGCCTTCTAAAGCTCATTGGAGAGATCATTGCCAATGCTCTGGACCGTAAGACAATAGAGGATCGCCTGCAGGACTCTCTTAGAGACAAAGAGGTGCTTCTGCGTGAAATCCACCATCGAGTGAAGAACAATATGCAAATCGTCAACAGCCTGCTTTTTCTTCAGGAACAGGCGGTTCATGACCGGGTGGACACAATCGCCCTGGATGCCTTTGAACAAAGTCGAGCGCGAATAAAGGCTATGGCTACCATCCATGATCGTCTCTATCGTTCCAGTGAGTTCTCCTCGATTGATTTTGAAGAGTACCTGAACGCATTAGTCCCGGAGCTTATCAGTTCATATGCCGACGGGGACAAAATAAAGATTGACGTATCAGCTCAAGCAATCAGGCTCGGCCTTGATGCAGCTGTACCATGCGCACTCATAATAAACGAGCTCATCACTAACAGTCTGAAGCATGCTTTCCCGCAGGGTCAGTCTGGCATAATCAAGTTGACAATGAATCATAAACCGGAAGGTGGTATTCGACTTGTTGTTTCAGACAACGGAATCGGGATGCCGATGATTGATGGCAAGCAAATGTTACCAAACACCCTGGGCTTACAATTGGTAACAGACCTCGCGCGACAACTGGGCGGAACGGTAACAGTAAGTAACGAACAGGGGACACTAATGCAGGTTGATTTTTCACAAGTTGATTGACGAATAGTTTTTCAGGTTCAACCAATGGGCTTGATAATGCTTATCTTAATTAAAGTCTATCGTTTTATGTGTGGTTTTAAGGAACAGTGCTGTAATTCGCATAATACGTGGTTTTTCAATGTCACAAGGAAAGCATCGATTTGCAATCTGCATCTCACCGCAAGGGAATAAATGGTATATCTGGAAACCCGGACCATCGGATAATGGTCCGATGATCCACGCATAAAGTCTTCGAAAGGGATTGATTTCAAAGGAGAAAAATGGCTCCCCGACCCGGGCTCGAACCAGGGGCAAACGGATTAATCGTCCAGCTAACTCTCTGATTCAATTGGGGTAACTTGAAGAATTTTATGTGGATTTATAATTCAAACTCTCCACACCATTCGAAACCCGAACCTATCCCGAAATTATTGTATGATTGATTGGTAAAATTGTACCCGAAGTTATGGCTTCTGTGTAGCCGAAAGCCGGCCCTGGCAAGGAATCATGGCAAACCGAACTATGGCCCGAACCCGAACCGGTTCCGCAATCGGGAGGGGGGAGTTGCAGCCTGGCGGGAGTCGCCCAGATTCGCCGTCTCCGCGTGCGGAGGGGGCGGCCATGGGTGCGCAATGCCCGGGGAGAAATTTATCGGAGGCTGACGCTCTGGTGGTCTCTGGATCAGACCGGGTGAAGGCGATATGCCTGATTTTGTAGTGCTGGTGTCACAGTGGGTGTAATTTGCCAGAACCGGCCCGTCGTGGTTTTACTGCAACAGTCTGAGCAATAGCAGGAAAGGACACACAGTGATTTAGGTTACCTTACGTTGTCAACCGAAGGCCGTTCGGATAGTGTTATTTTGCGTGAGCCGGGCCGACTCAATTTACTAAAATTGATAATTGGATAAGTTTTATATAGTCTCCTATGGCTATTCCTGGCAATCGAACTAGTAAAAAATGGAACGAAAATGGAAACGCATGATTTTTTTCTAACCTTACTGATCATCCTGCTGACGGCACGTGTATTTGCTGAGTTGATAACACGGATGCAGGCGCCCTCAGTAATTGGTGAGCTATTAGCAGGAATAGTACTGGGCCCAAGCTTGTTGGGCTGGATAGAGCCATTCGAAGCCATCAAGCTGATGGCAGAAATTGGCATTATCCTGCTGCTGTTCGAAGTTGGTTTGGAGACTGATGTTAAACGACTGGTGCGTACTGGCATCAAATCCCTTGTGGTTGCCATGATTGGTTTTGTGTTACCACTGGTCTTTGGATTCTCACTAGGCTACTGGGTATTCAATCAGACACTGCTGGTGGCATTGTTTATTGGTGGCACACTTACCGCCACCAGCATCGGTATCACCGTGAGAGTACTGTCTGACCTCAAACGTCAACAGGCACCAGAAGGGCAGATTGTCCTGGGTGCCGCCGTACTGGATGATGTGATGGGCGTGGTGTTGCTGGCGCTACTCTATGAGTTTTCTATCGGCGGCGGGGTAAGTCTGCTCAATACAGGCAAGGTGCTGGTTTTCGTGGCGGCATTTTTCGTGCTCGCACCCGTGGCCGCGAAGCTGATCTCCCTGGTTATCAGACGCTTCGATGCGGTCAGCGAAATCCCCGGTTTAATCCCTACTAGCATTGTATCCCTGGTACTTTTCTTTGCCTGGCTAGCTCATGCGCTAGGTGCCCCGGAATTACTTGGCGGGTTTGCCGCAGGATTAGCCTTGTCCAGGCGTTTTTTTATGCCCCTTGGCATTGCTCTGCATAACGATGAGCAGTTTGCGCATCGCATTGAAGACCAGATGAAACCCATTGTGCATTTATTTACACCGATATTTTTTGTATTTGTCGGGCTTTCTCTCAACCTGCGAGAGATTGACTGGAGCTCATCATTCATCTGGATCTTCTCATTGTCACTATTACTGGCATCTGTTGCAGGTAAACTTATAGGGGCATTTCTTATCAAAGAATTATGGCCTACACGCTGGGTAATTGGATTGGCAATGATACCTCGGGGCGAGGTCGGCCTGATTTTTGCTGAATTAGGGAGAGTAAGTGGAATCTTCAATAATGAAATCTATGCGGGCATGGTGATTGTCATTGCGTTAACTACATTGTTACCACCTTTTATTATGAAGTGGTTCTATGGGCACTACGCAAATCGCCTGCCAGCAACAACGCAGGAGCAAAGTTAAAGGGGCCGGGGTTGAAATACTATTAAGTTATATTTGATATGGGCAAGACTAAGTATCGAAGTTGAAGAACTGGACGCTTATATGAAGAATGAATATAAAAAGGATCCATTTGGTGAGCCTGGTCATGAGCTGGCAAATAAGTCAGATAAAGCATTTAGAGAGCAGCGTGATCCAACAGATGAACGATCCTCGGCATCCAGTAGTTGGCATACTGAAAGTACAGAAAAAATATTCGAGACTTTCGACACAAATTCGAGCGGGCTATCGAAAGAAGAGGCCGCTAACAGATTAGTCAAATACGGGCCAAACCAGCTTCCCGATACTATAACACGTGGACCATTAGTGCGGTTTTTCTATCAGTTCCACAATTTGCTGATCTATGTGTTAATTGCTGCCAGCGCTGTTACAGCTATGCTGGGACACTGGATTGATGCCAGCGTGATCATGGGTGTGGTATTTATCAATGCAGTCATCGGATTCGTGCAGGAAGGTAAGGCGGAGAATGCCCTGAAAGCGATACGGCAAATGCTCTCTCCAAACGCCATGGTGCTACGTAATGGAAAACAAATAACCATCCCGGCCAAAGAGTTGGTGCCTGGTGATGTCGTCTTGTTGCAATCAGGCGACAAAGTACCTGCAGACCTCAGGTTGTTTCGTGTTAAGGGGCTTCAAATTCAGGAGTCAGTGCTGACAGGTGAGTCGATAGCTGTAGAAAAGGCCACTGATACTGTTGCACAGGAAGCCATGATCGGTGACCGACGTTGCCTTGCTTATTCGGGTACCCTGGTGACCCATGGCCAGGGAACGGGTGTTGTTATTGCGACCGGCGCACAAACCGAGATTGGTAACATTAGCTCACTGGTGGCGGATGTTGAACCATTAACAACGCCGCTGTTACGTCAAATGGCCCAGTTTGGTCGCTGGCTTACGCTGGCTATTTTAGCTATTGCCATCATCACCTTTATTTTTGGTTCATTTGTCCGGGATTATGTCATTGCTGAAATGTTTCTTGCCGCTGTAAGCCTGGCAGTGGCAGCGATTCCGGAAGGGTTACCGGCCATCATGACCATCACCCTGGCGATAGGTGTACAGCGTATGGCACGGAGAAATGCCATTATCCGTAGACTACCTGCTGTAGAAACACTGGGGGCCGTAAATGTTATCTGTTCGGATAAAACCGGTACCCTGACACGCAATGAAATGACAGTACGGATGATTGCAACCACCAGCAGTCTATTTGAGCTTGCTGGTACCGGCTATGATCCCCATGGATCGATAACCCTGTCGGACATGAATGTACACGCTGAGGACAGGCCGCTGCTGTTAGAAGCTGTCAGGGCTGCGGTGCTATGCAATGATGCGGTACTGGAATATAAAGATTCTGAATGGCTTGTTCATGGTGACCCGATGGAAGGGGCTTTGTTAGTGTCAGGATTGAAAGCTGGATTAGAAATTGAAGTAGAAACCAGGCAATATCCCCGCACAGATCTTATCCCGTTTGAATCAGAGCATCGCTTTATGGCGACACTTCACCATAGTCACACGGGTGATGCCTTTATTTATCTCAAAGGCGCGCCTGAACGATTACTGGAGATGTGCTCTCATCAGAGAACGGTTCATGGTGATCAACCAATAGATAGAGATTACTGGCTAAGCCGTATTGAAACAATGGCACAGCAAGGCCAGCGAGTATTGGCCATAGCCGTCAAGCCGGTAAGCTATGAACAGATGGAGCTAAAGTTTAGCGATGTGGAGAATGGGTTAATTGTGCTGGGCATGTTTGGCTTCATTGACCCACCTCGTGAGGAAGCTATAGAGGCTATAAATACATGTGCTGAGGCAGGTATTCGGGTAAAAATGATCACCGGAGATCATGCGGCCACAGCGTGCGCCATCGCTCAACAACTCAAGCTTGTTAATGCCGATGATGTAATCACCGGACAGGAACTGGACTTTATGAGTGAGGATGAGTTAAGGCAACGCGTAGAGGATGTTGACGTGTATGCGCGTGTCAACCCTGAACATAAATTGCTTTTAGTACGACTGATGCAGGAACTGGGTTTTATCGTCGCCATGACCGGGGACGGTGTCAATGATGCTCCGGCACTGAAACGTGCTGATGTGGGTACGGCCATGGGTCACAATGGTACAGAAGCCGCCAAAGAGGCCGCTGAAATGGTACTGGCTGACGATAATTTTGCTTCAATTGCTCATGCTGTAGAAGAAGGACGCACGGTTTATGACAATCTCAAAAAAGCAATTCTTTTTATTCTGCCAACTAATGGCGGAGAAGCATTAATTATTCTGGCAGCTATATTATTTGGTTATCATCAGCTACCGTTAACCCCGGTACAAATTCTCTGGGTAAATATGGTCACGGCTGTCACCCTGGCGTTGTCACTGGCGTTTGAGCCACCAGAACAGAATGTCATGCAGCGTCCACCACGCGATGCGCATGAAGCGATGCTCACACCCCATTTAATCTGGCGTATTGCCTTTGTCTCCGTTATTTTGATGAGTGGAACATTTGGTTTATTTATCTGGGAAGTGCAACGAGGAATGAGTATTGAGCATGCACGCACGGTAGCGGTGAACACTTTGGTCGTATATGAGATATTTTATCTATTTAATTCTCGTTATATTAAAGGCTCTATATTTAATTGGGCAGGGTTAACGGGCAACCGTTATGTGCTTATCGCGATTACCGTACTTATCATCTTGCAGTTAAGCTTTACTTACCTTGGGCCAATGCAGTCTTTATTTGGTACAACAGCCCTCAACTTCAGTATATGGCTTCGCATATTAATCGTTGCTTCATCAGTTTTATTGCTGGTGGAGATGGAGAAGTATTTTGTACGGCACATGGACCGCGCAAAATAATAAGGAATGACGCTCTCTGTTAGCTTAAAATAAAACCAAGGGTGATTTATTCTGAATAGAGGATAATGTTATGCAGCGGTTTAAAAATATTCTTTGTGTTGTTAACACTGACATGCAAAATAATGTAGCAGTTGAGCACGCGGTCAAATTAGCAGAAAAGAATCAGGTTGGTCTTACTGTTGTAGAGGTGATCGATAAAATAGTCCCTAACACAACACTATACGAACGCATCATGTCACCTGTAGACCTGCAAGCAGAGATGATTTCTGAGCATCAAAACAGATTACAAGAGTTAATTTCTCCCTGGGAAAAAAATATCGAAATAAAGACCAGGGTGCTTACCGGAATATTATTTTTAGAAGTTATTCATGAGGTTCTTCGCAATGGACATGACCTGTTGTTCAAGACGGCTGACAGTGGCGTATTGCTGAACCGGGTATTTGGTAGTGATGATATGCACTTGTTGCGTAAATGCCCATGCCCTGTATGGTTAGTCAAGCCAGAGTCACCAAAAACCTATCAGATGATATTGGCTGCAGTGGACGTCAATGATGACTACCCGTCAGAAGAGCTAAACACGAGACATTCGCTCAACCATCAGATTCTCGAGATAGCAAGTTCTTTGGCGCTATCAGAATGCGCCAATTTACATATCGTTCATGCGTGGCGAGCTATAGGTGAAGGAACGATGAGAGGTGCTTTCATGGCAAGGCCGGAGGAAGAGGTCGCTTCTTATATTGAAGAGGTAAAGCAACAGCACGTTCAAAATATGAAAGAATTAATGAGTGAGACAATTGATAAGTTGGGACAAGAGGCTCAGGATTATATCAAGCCGAAAAAAAACCTGATTAAAGGCGACCCACGCAAAATTATCCCGGCATTTGCAGAAGAAATTAAAGCGGACCTCATCGTCATGGGAACGGTAGCTCGTACAGGCCTTTCTGGGTTTTTCATGGGTAATACGGCAGAAACTATTCTTAACCAAATTAACTGTTCAGTGCTAGCGATTAAACCACCGGGATTTGTAACACCAGTTACTTTGGATGACTAGGTTGTTAATTTGCACTGAAAAATGAGCCAAAAACAGCCAATATTTGCATTTATTATTGACCCATAAAATGACGCTTGGTGGTATGAGCATATTAATCATTTTCCATATCAGCATGGGTCAAAGATCAGCGCAAATACCGTCAGTTTTAAGTGCAAATTAACACTGAAAAGCGTTCAGGCACAAAAAACCCGCTAGAATGCGGGTTTCAAGGTGTTTCGTGTAATGAAAACAGGTACTTATTTGGCTCCCCGACCTGGGCTCGAACCAGGGACAAACGGATTAACAGTCCGTTGCTCTACCAACTGAGCTATCGGGGAATGCTTCCAGAACTGGCTTCTTCAGGTGACGCCAAAATCGGAAGGCGGTATGCTACCGATTTGGCTTGCGTCGGTCAATACTTAATATAGCTAAAACCGGATGATTAGTAATTATTCAGCGTATTTGATGCAATAACCTGTTAATGTTTCAGGACGCGTGAATACATCCATGTAAGCTCTGTTGCAACGACCTGTTGCAGCAGCCTGATATATCAACAAGCTGTATCATCATGGTATCAGCTAATTGCAGGCATGCTCTGCCAGCAACGGCAAAACCTTATGCTGGCCTACAAGCTGCAAACTTGCGCGGCAATAGCTCTTTTATTCAATGGCCTGCCTGATCCTGGTCAGTGCTTTCTCAAGATTTTCCATGCTGGTGGCAAATGACAGTCTCAGGTATCCAGGCAAACCGAAGGCTGAGCCGGGCACCAGCGCGACGTCTGATTTCTCCAGCAGCAACTGTGCCAGCTGGACATCATCTTCGACGCCATCCATGCGCTCGATAACAGCATGGAAAGAGGGGAAGCTGTAGAATGTACCGTCACACGGTATAACATCGACACCGTGCATTGTTGTAAGTCTTTCATAGACATAATCATGGCGCTGCTTGAAGACATCGCACATATCCTTGAGAAAACTCTGGTCACCCTCAAGCGCCGCCTGTGCAGCATATTGTGCAATCGACGTCGGGTTGGAGGTGCTTTGTGACTGTACTTTTTTCATGCCCTTGATGATGTCTGCCGGGCCGCCGCTGTAACCAATGCGCCAGCCGGTCATCGAGTAGGCCTTGGAGACGCCGTTTATCACCACGGTTTGCTGTTTCAGCTCGGGGCAGACATTTAAAATATTGTTAAAGCCTTCATCCGTCCATACAATATGTTCATAGATGTCATCGGTCATTATTACCACGTCCGGGTGTTTCGCCAACACCTCGCCCAGGGCTTTAAGTTCAGCCCGGCTGTAGGCTTTACCGGAAGGATTGGAAGGACTGTTGATAATGACCAGCTTTGTTTTATCGGTAATCGCCTGTTCCAGCTGTTCCGCGGTAATTTTGAAAGCCTGCGAGATATCCGCTTCGACAATAACCGGGGTGGCATCAGCCAGCTTGACGATATCAGGGTAAGACACCCAGTAAGGCGCGGGGATAATAACTTCATCGCCTGGATTTAGTATGCTCTGGCACAAGTTATAAACCGCCTGTTTGCCGCCAACAGATACCAGTATCTGATCGGCAGTAAAATCCAGGCCGTTTTCCCGTTTGAACTTGTTTATAATGGCCTGTTTAAGGCCGGCTGTGCCATCTACCGCCGTGTACTTGGTATAGCCCTTGTTGATTGCGTCGATGGCTGCCCGTTTGATGTAATCGGGTGTGTCAAAATCAGGTTCGCCAGCGGCCAGGCCAATGACATCACGTCCCTGCGCACGAAGCTGGTTGGCCAAAGCGGTGACGGCGAGTGTCGGAGAGGGTTTAACCTTTTGTAAACGATTTGAAAGTGAGATGTTCAATGTGATGCCCGTGAGTAAATCAGCTAATTATTATATGGTTCCTGAATTCACCCGAGTTTAATTTATTTCCCGCAGGGAATGTAGTAGTAAAAGTGAGTATGACGAAAAAATTTGATCTGCAAACAGATTACCAGCCAACGGGTGACCAGCCCGAAGCAATAGAGGCGCTGGTTGATGGTTTTGAAAACGGGCTGGCCAAACAGACATTGCTGGGCGTTACCGGTTCCGGGAAAACCTTTACCGTGGCGAATGTTATCAACCGGCTGCAGAGACCGACCATTATGATGGCGCCCAACAAAACGTTGGCGGCACAGCTTTATGGTGAAATGAAGGAATTTTTCCCCGGTAACGCGGTGGAATATTTTGTATCGTATTATGACTATTACCAGCCGGAAGCCTATGTACCCGCAAGCGATACCTTCATCGAAAAAGATGCCTCGGTGAATGAACATATCGAGCAGATGCGGCTGTCAGCTACCAAGGCGCTGATGGAAAGAGAGGACACCATTATTGTCGCGACTGTTTCCGCCATTTATGGCCTGGGCGATCCGGAATCCTACTTTTCCATGATCCTGCACCTGGTTCGCGGTGATATGATTGACCAGCGAAATATTTTAAGGCGGCTGGCAGAATTGCAGTACAGGCGCAACGATGTCGAATTGCGCCGCGGCACCTACCGGGTCAGGGGTGAGGTCATCGATATCCATCCCGCGGATTCCGAGCGTGAAGCAATCCGCATCGAACTGTTTGACGAGGAGATCGAAAATCTCAGCATCTTTGATCCGCTGACCGGCGAGATCATCAAAAAAGTCGCGCGTTTTACGGTTTACCCGAAAACACATTATGCAACACCGCGTGAGGTGATTCTCGGGGCGATTGAAAATATCAAGGTCGAATTACGTGAACGTTTACAGGAACTGCGCGACAGTAACAAACTGGTGGAAGCGCAACGTCTGGAGCAGCGCACACAGTTTGATCTGGAAATGATGCGCGAACTGGGTTATTGCAGCGGTATCGAAAATTACTCGCGCTATTTATCCAATCGTGCGCCCGGTGAGCCCCCGCCATGTCTGTTTGATTACCTGCCAGAACATGCAATGTTAGTGATCGATGAAAGTCATGTATCCGTGCCGCAGCTTGGCGCCATGTACAAGGGGGATCGCTCGCGCAAGGAAAACCTGGTTAATTTCGGTTTTCGACTGCCTTCAGCGCTGGATAACCGGCCACTGCGTTTTGACGAATTTGAGGCAATGACGCCGCAGACTTTATACGTTTCCGCTACACCTGGACCTTATGAAGAGGAGCATTCCGATGCAATTGTGACCCAGGTGGTGCGGCCCACCGGGTTGCTTGATCCGGAAATAGAAGTTCGCCCGGTGGCAACCCAGGTCGATGACGTACTGTCTGAAATTAATGCGCGTGTGCCGCTTAATGAGCGGGTTCTTATTCTAACTCTGACCAAACGTATGTCTGAAGATTTAACGGAATATTTAAGTGAGCACGGGGTAAAAGTGCGTTATTTGCATTCGGATATCGATACCGTAGAACGTGTCGAGATTATCCGTGACCTGCGCGCGGGCGAGTTTGATGTGCTGGTGGGCATCAACCTGCTGCGCGAAGGTCTTGATATGCCGGAAGTTTCATTGATAGCCGTGCTGGATGCCGACAAGGAAGGGTTCCTGCGCTCCGAGCGCTCAATGATTCAAAGCATCGGCCGTGCCGCACGCAATGTAAACGGCAAAGCCATCCTGTATGCCGACAGGGTCACCGGTTCCATGCAAAAAGCGATCGATATTACAAACCAGCGTCGTGAAATTCAGCTTGCCTATAACAAAAAACACGGCATTACCCCGAAAGGTATCGTCAAGGGTATTCACGATGTGCTGGAATCCGGCTATGGCGACAGGAAATCACGGAAAACCATCGAGTTGCAGAAAGTCGCAGAAGAGAAAGCCAGCTACCAGGCAATGTCACCGAAGCAGCTAAGTAAATTGCTGGAGAACCTTGAAAAACAGATGTATGAACTTTCTCACAATCTTGAGTTCGAAGAAGCAGCAAAAAAACGCGATGAAATCGAGCGAATAAGACAATTGGCCAACTTTTAGCCAATTGTGTCAGTTTTTCGACAAATGGTATAGACAAATCGCCTTAAAAAATGTAAGGTTTGCAGTTCCTTCCAAATGTTACAAAACCCTCCCAAAATGATACCAAAAACTATTAAGTATTAACCTATAAAAGGTATCTACAATGAAAAACATACTCATTAGCACCGCTTTACTGGTGGTAGCGAATTCGTCCGCGCTCGCCTACGATTTAATAGATCTTGGTGCAAATGTGGAGCCAAAAGCAATAAATAATTATGGTGTTATAGTTGGCTCCAGCAATACAGAGCTATTTCCAGCTAACGCGTTTCGCTGGACATCAACTAGCGGCCTGGAAGTAATCGATGGTACCAGTGCCAATGCAGTAAATGATGACGGGCTAATAGCAGGCAACACAGTAACAGGGGCGTTTGTTCTCGATGGAAATAAATACCGTGACTGGAGTGGTTACGGTGCGTTCGGGGTGAACCAGTCAGGCACGGTAGCTGGTTATGAGGTAGGTAATAATCCCTACCAGCCAAGATCACTGCCGTACAATCCGGCAACATATGATAGCAATAAATGGCAGGCACCCGACATTGCCGGGCTTTACTCACGTGGAACCCGCCAGGGCGTGTATGCCGACAGGTTCATTCTAAACAGCATTAATGCTTACGGGGTTGCTGTTGGCTACAAATACCGTTACGGGCTGGCCGGTTCGGCGGCGATACTGATTGACACGAATGCTACGATCAATAGCAGTTCAGATGTAACGTATTTACCAACACCTGCTGGCGGCAATGCGGCTGATATCAATAATAATAATCTGGTCGTAGGCACGACCGGTAGCAGCTCCAGTACTACACCCGTGACATATGCACAGGCATATATTTTTGATTCTTCGGCAAATGCCGTGACCATCCTGCCACTGCTGGATAGTGGTTTACGCAGCAGTGCGAACGATATCAATGAATATAACCAGGTCGTTGGTAGTTCGGAAACACTGGACGGTTCAACCATGGTCAATCATGCGGTTCTATGGGATCAGACAGCTGGTACGGTTGACCTGAATGACTCGGCTGCGGCTGGCTGGGTTTTAACCGCAGCCACGGCAATCAATGACAATGGTGATATTGTTGGTTACGGCAATCTGAATGGTGTGCCGCATGGCTTTCTGTTGACCAATGGCACAATTGCAGAGCCGCCACTTGCGCAAACCGATACACAGGCTACTACCGCTGGTTCCACGCAGGTGACTAGCAACGGTAAAAAAGGAAGAAGGAAAAAGTAAAAGCAGCTTATTGACTGCAATAATTCAATTCATCCGCTACTGGCTTCCTGGTTATCAGGAAGCCAGCTTTCCAGCCTCGCAATAATTGCAAAAATCAATTCACATATCATTGGCAGACATAACGTCTGACATGAAGTAAAAGCGGAAAATCGAATATTATGCTGACATACGTCAATAATTCTTGATCGTATGGCAGGTCAGGCTTTCGCGTTTTTCAGAAAAAGAATAAACTGTTTTTGTTGATAGTTAAAAATCAATAATAAATGCATTTGCTACCATAGGAATTACTGTCATGTTTGAAAACCAAACAGTGAATTTTATTCTCGTTATGCTGGGGCTGGTATTTATCTGGGTGTTTGCCCTGAGAATAAATACCCGTGCGGCGCATACACTGGTCCAGCGTGTGGCTAGTCAGCAATCCTGTATCAGGCAATATGAAGATGTACGCCAGCTTTGTCGTGCGGTTCATTACCTGCACCCAACATTACACGCGGGCATAGATTACGTCGTAAATAAAACCAGTCCAGAGCAGAAGCCATATATCCAGGAATGGTTTCATACGAATATACCGCAACCCAAACCCGAAGAACTTGAGCAGGCATTGCAGGCTATTTCGGGTGTTGATCCGGTTAAGGATCATGCTGCACTACGGCTGAAAGAATATCCCAGCGTTGGCGACCAGCTGGATGCGGCCTACAAAGCACGCCTGGGTGATAATAAAGAGCAGATCAGACTGGATAACCTTATTACCAGGGTCAAGGAAAAATACCCGAAATCGGATTCTAGTCTCTGAGGTGTAATGAGAGGCAGTATTCCAGGCCGGGATAAGCGTAAGCATTCCCGGCGGTGGCATTTATGCCTGCAACGCTAACGCTTATGCAGGCCTGCAAACAAAGGAATAATGAGTCTGCAGTTATAATAGCTAATCGCGGTATAAATTCCGCTCCTACAGATATTTTATCTTTTGTAGGAGCGGAATTTATACCGCGATTTTGCTGACACTTCAACCTGAAATTATACTGTTATTCTGATTTGTAAGGTGAGGATTCAAGCAGTAACTTGCCATGATGCTCCATGGCGACAGCCTCGCGTTGCAAATAATTCTGTATGGCGCTTTCAAATCTGGCATCTGCTATCCAGTGTGCGGATTGCGTTTTTACCGGTAAAAACCCGCGCCAGATTTTATGCTCACCCTGGGCGCCGGGTTCAAAAACCTGCAGCTGCTCGTTGATGCAATAATCAATACCGGCGTAATAACAAACTTCAAAATGCAGGTTATTGTAGTTCTCGCGGCAACCCCAGTGCCGCCCGTAAAGTTTGTTTCTGCCTTTAAAACAGATGGCGGCAGCCACGATGTTATTTTCATGGTATGCAAGGAAAGCCAGCAACTTATGCGCGACCGCTTTGAAAAAATCGAGTGTTAATGTCGCTGTCCCGGACTTTTTGAGAAAAGTGATGCGGTAATAGTTGTATAACAAGTCCCATTGCTCATCATCAAGCTGCCGACCATCAACGATTCGTATTTCGATATTTTCATCTGCAATGGTTTTACGTTCACGCCTGATGTTTTTACGCCGTTTTGATGTGAGCTGTGAAAGAAAATCGTCAAAGCTTTGATAGTGATTGTTTGTCCAGTGAAACTGGTAATCAAAACGCCGCATTAAACCAGCCTGTGAAAGTATGCTGATGTCATCATTTTCACAAAATAGAAAATGTGCGGAAGACAAACCATTTTTTTCAGCAAATTCAAGGAGGGCAGTTATTAAGGTCTTTTTAATGGTGGTTGCCTCGATCAGCCTGCCATTTATGTCCTGGTAATTTGTAGTTGCAAGCAGTCTTGGTCCCTGTGCAGGTGTAAAGGGAATGGCGGTAACAAGCTTCGGGTAGTAATTCAGTCCATGTTGCTGATAGGCATCAGCCCATGCCCAGTCGAACACAAACTCGCCGTATGAGTTGTTTTTTATATACGCCGGGCAGGCGCCGATAAGCGCTTCATCGTCGTATAGCAAACAGTGATTTGGAAACCAGCCCCATTTTTGCAGGCAGTCATGTTGTTCCAGGGCATTTATAAAGTCGTGCTGTATAAATGGATTTGCGTCACCGCACAGATTGTTCCAGTGTTCGCTGCTAACACTGGCAATGTTATCGGTGAATACAATTTGCATTATAAAGAAGTTTTAAGTTCTAAGTTATAAGTTGCAAGTTCAAGATTTAAACATACAGCTTATTACTTACAACTTGCAACTTATTACTTATAACTGCACTTTTTAACAGGTACCCAGGTCCTTGCAGATAATTTCATCCAGGTAACGTTCCGCGTCCAGGGCCGCCATGCAGCCGGTTCCTGCGGAAGTCACCGCCTGGCGATAGACGTGGTCGGCAACATCGCCGGCGGCAAAGACACCTTTGATACTGCATGCGGTGGCATTACCTGACGTGCCGCCTTTTACACGTAAATAACCATTGTGAATTTCAAGCTGGTCGTCAAAGATGTCGGTGTTTGGTTTGTGGCCGATGGCAATGAAAATACCCTGAAGTTCGATCTCCTGGGTACTGTCGTCATTTATATTTCTGATACGCATGCCGGTCACGCCGCTGTCATCGCCAAGCACTTCATCGAGTACGCTGTCCCATATTATTTTGACATTACCGTTTTTGGCTTTTTCAAGTAATTTATCCTGCAGGATTTTTTCGGAGCGTAAAGTATTACGTCGATGTACCACGGTTACTTCAGCAGCGATGTTGGAAAGATACAGGGCTTCTTCAACAGCGGTATTGCCGCCGCCAATGACGGCAACCTTCTGGCCTTTGTAAAAGAAGCCGTCACAGGTAGCACAGGCAGAGACACCTTTACCTTTGAAAGCTTCTTCCGATTCCAGTCCCAGGTACATGGCGCTGGCGCCGGTGGCGATAATCAGGGCATCGCAGGTGTAATTGTTCGAGTCACCGTAAAGGATAAAGGGACGGCATTCTAAATTAACTTCATTGATATGATCGAAAATTATCTCGGTGCCGAAACGTTCAGCATGTGCCTGCATACGCTGCATCAGCTCGGGACCCTGAACGCCTTCGTGATCCCCCGGCCAGTTGTCAACATCCGTGGTGGTGGTTAGCTGGCCTCCCATTGCCATGCCGGTGACAAGCACCGGGTTGAGGTTGGCGCGTGCAGCGTAAACGGCAGCAGTGTAGCCTGCAGGACCAGAACCAAGAATCAATAGACGTGCGTGGCGCGATTCGCTCATGTTGTTCTCCAGCTTATATGTGTATTTTTTGGCGATTACTAAGTGTATTATTCAGACTGCATATATTAGCAAATCTTAATCATATTTGTTTATTGCTTAAACGCTCCAGGCTGATCACAGGAAACGGAAGTAATTATATTAATTTCAAAGAGATAATATATACAGTAAGATTTACAGGTTTAATCTAACTGTTACAGGATAACAATGAAAATAGGTATTCCGCAGGAAATAATGACAGGTGAAGGACGTGTTGCACTCACTCCGCAGGCCTGTAAAGCACTTGTCGATGCAGGGCATAGTGTTTATGTCCAGAACGATGCCGGCATAAACAGCGGCTATACAGACCAGGATTACCAGGCGAGCGGCACGGTACTGATAGAAAGCGCGCAGCAGTTATATCAGCAAGCACAGTTAATCGTTAAAGTTAAGCAGCCATTAGCGCAGGATATCCGTTTTTTACGCAGTGATCATGTGATTTTCAGCTATCTGCACCTGGCGGCCGACATCCCTCTCATCAACACGCTATGTGATATTGGTCTTTGTGCAATTCCTTTTGAATCGGTTGCGGACGAGTTGGGTTCATTGCCGCTATTAGCACCGATGAGCCGGGTGGCGGGGAGGATTTCGGTGATACGCGGCGCCAGCCTGTTGTTCAGAAACCGGGGCGGCAGGGGCGTGTTGCTGGGCGGCGTTGACGGCGCCGATCCCGGCGGTGTGGTTGTGCTGGGTGCGGGCGTTGCCGGTCGCAATGCCGTAGCATATGCCGCGGCACTGGGTGCAAGAGTAGATGTGCTGGATCTCAAAGAGCATAAATTAGAGTTGCTGAAACGGCGGCACCCGGCAATTAACACGCATTTGTCTACGCCCGCGTTAATTGAAGAATTATGCGTGCAGGCAGACCTGGTGATTGGTGCGGTGCTGCTTGCCGGCAGGCGAGCGCCTGTGGTATTGAAACAGTCAGTGGTGAAAAAAATGAACCCGGGTAGCGTGATCGTGGATATATCGATTGACCAGGGTGGCTGTGTCGAAGGCATTCGCAGTACCACAAGTGAAGAGCTGTGTTATATTGATAACGGCGTTATACATTCTGCGGTACCGAATATGCCTGCCGCTGTCGCACGAACTTCTTCACAAACATTATCCTCGGCGATATTGCCTTATGTCATGACCCTGGCAAACCAGGATCTGTCTGTGCAGGGTTGTGAGGCATTAAACGAGGCGGAATCACCGCAGGCAGAGGCCTTGCAGCGAGCCATCGCGATTCAGCACGGTGAAGTTGTTGATGATGTTTTGCGGCAGGAATTGTCAAAGTAACGAATCTGCATTCCATTAATTCAACAGCGCAGGATGCGGTGGCATGAACCGCATCCTGCAGCACTGACTACTACCACCTGCAATTTGACTGAATGAAGGTTATAATTACCCGATTACCGTAGTAAAGAACCCGGGGCTATCCGATTGGCACAAGCACGCCGTAAAAACACAAAAGAAATTTCGGAAAAAAAGGCGGTCATCGCGAGCCAGCTGCAACGCGGCCTGCGCGAAGCCTCCATGCTGGTCTTAATGGCGCTGGCCCTGTTCCTGTTTACCGCCTTAATTACCTACGATATTGCCGATCCGGGCTGGTCTTATACGGGTTCCCGTGATAGTGCTCATAACGCGGCAGGTGTCGTCGGGGCCTGGTTTTCCGATGTTTTGTACAGCCTGTTCGGTTATTTATCTTTTCTTTTTCCCGTTATCATTGCCTATAGCGGCTGGCTGGTGCTGCGCAGCAATCATATTGAAATCAATAAGGACATTGATTATCACGAAATGGGCGTACGCTGGATCGGTTTTTTTGTGACTGTCGCCATGGGTTGCGCCTTGAGCAGTATGCATTTTTCGGTCCCCGAAGGCCAGTTGCCGGTCGATGGCGGCGGGATTTTGGGCCTGTGGCTGAGTGATGTTATGGCGGGTTCACTGGGACTGCTTGGCTCAACACTGATATTACTCGCCGTATTTCTGGCTGGAATCACCCTGTTCAGCGGGATTTCCTGGTTTCGAGTGATCGATGCCATTGGCAGAGCCACGCTGTTTGCTTACAACTCTGCGAGGGACCGGGTCGAGGCGCTTGTTGAAGGCTGGCAGGAGAAGAAAGCGGGTGAAGAAGCCAAACAGCAGCGCCAGCAAGTGATGGCAGCGAGCAAGGCGAAACAGGCGGTGCGTGAAGCCAAAGGCAGCGTGGAAGTACGCATTGAACCCGTGGTGAAAAAAGTTGAAATCTCCGAGCGCGTGGACAAGGAAAGACAGATTCAGTTATTTGAAGCGCCTGCCGATTCTGAACTTCCGGCTTTGCGTTTACTGGATCCGCCTGTTCCACAGGAAAAAGGCTTCACTAATGAGGCACTGGAAGCACTGTCCAGATTAGTCGAAATCAAACTGGCGGATTTCGGTGTTGAAGTAGAGGTGGTTGCGGTGCATCCCGGCCCGGTCATTACGCGTTTTGAAATGGAGCCTGCACCCGGCATCAAGGCCAGCAAGATTACTTCCCTGTCCAAAGACCTGGCGCGCTCACTCTCCGTGCCCAGTATCCTGGTGGTGGAAGTCATTCCGGGTAAAACCTGTGTAGGACTTGAAATTCCGAATGAGCATCGTGAGATTGTCTCCTTAAGCGAAATTCTCATGTCAAAACGCTACGACAAATCGACATCTCCGCTTACCCTGGGACTGGGCAAGGATATAGCGGGTCACCCGGTTGTCGCTGACCTGGCAAAAATGCCGCACCTGCTGGTTGCCGGCACCACCGGCTCGGGTAAGTCTGTCTGTGTTAACGCGCTGCTAATGAGCCTGTTGTACAAAAGCAAACCCGACCAGGTACGGCTGATACTGGTTGATCCAAAAATGCTCGAACTCAGCGTTTATCAAGGCATACCTCACCTGCTGACGCCGGTCGTTACCGACATGAAGGAGGCGGCAAATGCGCTGCGCTGGTGCGTCGGCGAGATGGAAAGCCGTTATGAATTAATGTCGCGCCTGGGGGTAAGGAATATCGCCGGTTATAACCGGAAAGTGAAAGAGGCAATTGATGCCGGAACGCCAATAGAGGATCCTACCTTTAACCCGGACCATCATCCGCCCGGTACGCAGCCGCAAAAATTAAAACCATTGCCGTACATTGTTGTCGTAGTCGATGAGTTTGCCGATTTGTTCATGGTTGTCGGTAAAAAGATTGAAGAGCTGATTGCACGTATTACGCAAAAGGCGCGCGCCGCCGGTATTCATTTAATCCTGGCGACACAGCGGCCTTCTGTTGATGTGGTGACCGGTTTGATTAAATCCAATATACCAACCAGGATCGCATTCCAGGTGTCATCACGTGTAGATTCACGAACGATTCTAGACCAGATGGGTGCGGAAAATTTACTCGGTCATGGTGATATGCTGTACATGGAAGCGGGTGGCGGCATGCCAATACGTATCCACGGTGCTTTTGTTGATGACCATGAAGTACACCGGGTGGTTGCTTTTCTTAAGCAGCAGAATGAGCCGGATTATATCGAAGATATTCTGCAGGAGAATTCAACCGTATTGCCTGGTGAAAAACCGACTGGAGGCAGCGGTGAAGAAGTTGATGACCTGTATGATGAAGCGGTATCAATTGTTACCCAAACACGCAAAGCTTCCATATCTTATGTGCAGCGGCGCCTGAAGATTGGTTATAACCGCGCGGCGAGAATGATTGAAGACATGGAAATGGCGGGCGTGGTTTCCGCGATGCAGTCCAATGGTTCACGTGAAGTTCTGGCGCCGCCACCGCCCGAGTAACAGCTAGTAGGTGCGAATTTATTCGCACTATGGCCTCAATATCAGTCCACATCGTGCGAATTTTCGCACCTACAATTATGAAATCATTTTTTATTAATATATTTTTAATTTTTGCAGTTCTATCTGCGAATGCTTTTGCTGCAGATAAAAAAACATCAACCGGCGAAGCTTATCTTGATAAATTTTTAAAAACCACGCAGACGCTGGAAGCAAATTTCCAGCAAACTTTACGTACTCATGATGGTGAAGTTTTACAGCAAACCGAAGGCAAGTTTTATCTTAACCGTCCGGGAAAATTTCGCTGGAATTACCAGTCACCATATGAACAGGTTATTGTTTCTGATGGCGTTAGAATATGGATCTACGATGTCGACCTGCAACAGGTAACCGTGCAGAAGCAGTCGGAAAGTTTACCGCCGACACCAATGGCATTGCTTGATGACAGCTCAAAACTCTACCAGAGCTTTGATGTTTCCCCACTGGACGAGCATGATGGCATCTACCGACTCAAGCTGCAAAGCAAAACGAAAGAGTCGGATTTTGCTGAAATTGTTGTTGGCCTCGATGCAACAGGCCTGCGGTTTATGCAGCTGCACGACCAGTTCAAGCAGGTGACTGATATCGTGTTTTCAAATATTTCGACCAATACCAGGTTAGCAAAAGAAATTTTCCAGTTTGTCCCGCCCGAAGGGGTCGATGTTTTTGGCGGGTAATATGGCTGCTGAATTATTTTCAGAACATGCGAGGCAGCCTTACCGCCCACTGGCGGACAGAATGCGGCCGCAGTCGCTGGCGGATTTCATCGGCCAGGAACACATCATTGCTGACGGCAAAACCTTAACCCAGGCGATTGAAAACCAGAACCTGCATTCCATGGTCTTCTGGGGGCCGCCGGGTACAGGCAAAACAACACTGGCAAAAATTATTGCCAAATCAGTCCAGGCGCATTTTATCAATTTATCCGCGGTGTTATCAGGCGTCAAAGATATACGTGAAGCGATTGCCCAGGCAAGGCAGTGGCAGGTGCAGGGTGAACTGACAATCTTGTTTGTCGACGAGGTGCATCGCTTTAACAAGTCGCAGCAGGATGCTTTCTTGCCTCACGTGGAAGACGGCACGATTTATTTCATAGGCGCGACCACGGAAAACCCGTCCTTCGAATTAAATAATGCCCTTTTGTCCCGCGTAAAAACCTATGTGTTAAAAGCACTGACGGTTGATAACCTGAAAGCAATAATCCTCAATGCGTTGAACCATGACGAGTTGCTTAAGCAGTCACGGCTCGAAATCGATGAGGATTCATTAACATTGCTGGCGCAGGTTGCCGATGGCGATGCCCGACGTGCGCTGAATTTTCTCGAAATCGCCTGTGACCTGGCGGAGCCGTCGTCTGATGATTCCGGTGACAGGGAAAAAAGAGTTATCAATCAAAAAATCATTGAAGATATTACATCGCAGACACTTCGCCGTTTTGACAAGGGCGGCGATTTATTTTATGAGCAAATCTCCGCGCTCCATAAATCTGTCCGCGGCAGCAACCCGGATGCTTCGCTTTACTGGTTTTGCAGGATGATAGACGGCGGCTGCGACCCGCTTTATATCGCACGCCGGGTGGTGCGCATGGCGTCGGAAGATATTGGCAACGCCGATCCGCGCGGTTTGCAGCTGGCTTTAAATGCCTGGCAGACTTTCGAGCGGCTGGGCAGCCCCGAAGGCGAGCTGGCCATCGCGCAGGCGATTGTATACCTCGCATGCGCAGCTAAAAGCAATGCCGTGTACATGGCCTATAACCAGGCACTGGCCGATGCCAGGCAGTCCGCCTCACTTGATGTACCTGAACACCTCAGGAATGCGCCTACACAATTCATGAAAGAACTGGGTTATGGTAAAGACTACCGTTATGCGCACGACGAAGAGGATGCCTTTGCCGCAGGGGAGGCTTATTTTCCCGATGCGATGGCTGAAAAGCAATACTATCAGCCAGTCGAGCGCGGCCTGGAGATAAAGATTAAAGAAAAACTCGACCACCTGAGAACCTTAAACAGCGCGAGCGCCAAACAGCCTGAAAAATAGTGTTTCTCGCTATTTATATTAATATACTGCAGGCCTGCATAAGGTAAGTTGCAGGCGTCTGTTAGGTGAGTACCCATGCCGGGGAACGGCAAAGCCTTATCCCGGCCTACTAACTGGCCAGTAAGATAGCTGGCATGAATTGGGTGCATCGGACAATAACCATCAGCCGCATGGATGCGGATGTTGAGCCACCATGCATGGTTTTACGGCGTGTTATTGTGCGATGCACCCAATTCATGTCTCAAACCAGGATAAATCATTAACAAGCTATGATATGCAGCTTTAAAGGGGAAAGGTTGTTATCTTTACGGGACAGCAGTGATTTAAAATATAATGTGTTTTTTCTTATCGGTGTTTATCTGCATTCATCTGTGGAATGAATAAGTTTTTATGTGCGTTTTTTGTGCGAATAACGGCTTTTTCAAATGCTCCACCAGCCTTCCGCAATCCTGTTTGTAATCCGGTTTAACTCAAGAATCCGTCCGAACATACCGTTCATCAGATGGTTTTAATTCTTCCCTCTATAGTCTTATTTATTAACTACACTCACTACACCTGATCATTATTAGTGGAACAGGGTGATATGAAAACATTTCGTGAACAAGCTTCAGCCGAAGGCTGTTATATAGAGGTTTTGATGATTAACGGTGAAATGCAGCATAGCCTTTCCCAAAAGCCTTTTTACCTGGAAAATATATGCAAGGGCGGTTTTCGTTTTATTGCAGAAGAAAACTTTGAGCTCGAAGACAGGATACAGGTATTGCTGCGTTTTCCGAATGATCATGCACAGCAGGTACTGGGACGAATCTGTTATTGTGATGAAATCGATAACACCAGAACAGCCTATGGTTTCAGTGTTATCGATGGCTTTTATTCCCTGCATGATTCCGCCGCCTGAACCGTATCAAGCCTTGTTCTCCGGGGAAGCCGTTCGGCTTACCCATCTAGCGAACACTTACACCTTTCACCAGCAACCACAAACTGAACGAGAGTTCAGCAACTAGCGGCACAATATATATCGCTTCAATGCTCGACATGTACTCGGGGTAAAGGAAACGCGTGAAACTTCCAGCCAGATACACTAAACCAGCTGCAGCCAGTCCGTAGCCAAAAATTCCGGGAAAGTAGTGCGACCTGACGACCAGGTAGCCGAGAATCAGGCTGGATACGGCAAAGAATATGAGGCCAAGATCGTAACCGTAGCCATGTATATCAAGAAACAGCAGGGCAAGCGCATGCAACTGCGCCGGCTCAAAGGTGGTCACGTAACTAACATCCTTAAGCAATAGCAGTGCAGCATAATAGTTCAGCAAGTTGAAACCCAGTATCGCAGCCTGTGTCAGTCTGAAAGCGGCTGCGGCTAAAGCCAGTGTTTGGCCAACCGGTTTGAACAATACATAAAACATCACCGCGATTGCAACGTCGCTCAGTAACATAATGGTATCAGCGGCGAAGCCAGCGCGGAACAGTGCAGTTGAAGCCAGTATATTTGATGCTGTCGCGGTTGCATCACCCGTAACGATCAGCCTGGAGCGAACAAACACCTCACTGAAGATTCCACACATGATGATCGCAAGATACAGCAGCCCGGCTATTCTCGCGTAACACATTGGTGATGTTTCAGTGTTGCTGTTTGTCATTTCATGTCTATATAATTTTTGCTGTTACCAGAAAAATGCCGGGTATACAGCAGCCAATTGTGGACTTCACCAGGGAGCACCTGGCTTGCTCGCCATACTGGAGTCTGCAACGGCGTTCAAACACGCATTAATTAATTTTCTTGAATTTGATCCGGTGCGGGTTAAAAACCGCTTCTTCTCCCAGGCGACTGATTCGGTCGGCTTCATATTCAGTGTAGTTGCCTTCAAACCAGGTGGTTTTACTGTCACCTTCAAATGCCAGTATGTGGGTGGCAATGCGGTCCAGGAACCAGCGGTCATGTGAGATCACGACAACGCAGCCGGGGAAGCTGAGTATCGCTTCTTCCAGTGCACGCAGGGTTTCAACATCCAGGTCATTGGTTGGCTCGTCCAGTAATAACAGGTTGCCGCCGCTTTTTAACAGCTTGGCCAGGTGTACACGGTTGCGTTCGCCGCCGGACAGGTCCTTGACGAATTTTTGCTGGTCCTCGCCCTTGAAGTTAAAGCGGCTGACATAGCCGCGTGAAGGAACGGTGTAATTGCCAATGGTGATATTATCGAGGCCATCAGAAATTTCAGACCATACCGTGTTGCTGGCGGTCAGGCTGTCGCGTGACTGGTCAACGTACGCGATCTTGACTGTTTCGCCAACTTTAAAATCGCCGCTATCGGGTTTTTCTTCTCCGGTGATAAGGCGGAACAGGGTCGTCTTACCGGCGCCGTTGGCGCCAATAATGCCGATGATGCCGCCGCGAGGCAAACTGAAGCTCAGGTCTTCGTAAAGCAGCTTGTCACCAAACTTCTTGCTGATGTGGCTGGCTTCGATAACCAGTTCACCCAGCCGTGGTCCGGGCGGTATATACAGTGACTGCGTTTCAGAACGTTTCTGATAATCGGCCGACGACAGGTCTTCAAAGCGCTGCATGCGCGCCTTGCTTTTGGCCTGCCGCGCTTTTGGGTTGGAGCGCACCCATTCCAGTTCCGCCTTGATGGTCTTCTGACGGCTGGCTTCTTTTCTTTCTTCAACGGCCAGGCGCTGTTCTTTCTGTTCCAGCCAGGAGGAATAGTTGCCCTGCCAGGGGATGCCATGGCCGCGGTCCAGCTCCAGGATCCAGCCGGCGACATTATCCAGGAAGTAGCGATCATGTGTTACCGCCACCACGGTGCCACCGTACTCTTTAAGGAAGCGTTCCAGCCAGGCAACCGACTCTGCATCCAGGTGGTTGGTCGGTTCATCAAGAATCAGCATGTCAGGCGATGATAACAGCAGGCGGCATAAAGCGACACGGCGGCGTTCACCACCGGAGAGATTTTCAACCTGTGCGTCCCAGGGCGGCAGACGCAGGGCATCGGCAGCCACTTCCAGCTTGTTTTCCAGGTTATGCGCATCGGCAGCCTGGATAATGTTTTCGAGTGTTGCCTGTTCATTGGCCAGTGCCTCAAAATCGGCATCGGGCTCGGCATAGGCGGCATAGACTTCTTCAAGTCTTTTCTGGGTGTTGATGATTTCACTTAAGCCTTCCTCAACATTCGCGCGCACGTCCTTGCTGTCATCCAGCTGCGGCTCCTGCGGCAGATAGCCAACACGCAAGCCCGGTGCAGGGCGGGCCTCACCGATAAAGTCGGTATCCACGCCGGCCATAATACGCAGCAGGGTGGATTTGCCGGCGCCGTTGTAACCGAGTACACCGATTTTCGCGCCAGGGAAAAAATTCAGGTTAATATCTTCGAGGATAACCTTTTTGGGAGGAACGACCTTGCCAAGACCGTTCATGGTAAATACATATTGAGCCATAAATACAAATAATAAATGAAAAATCAAAGGCGGATTATACGCGTAATTAGTTATTAATAGCAGTGACGAAAGTATCGTTATAGTGTTCGAATCATGCTTCAGCTTGCGATACATGATTGTTTTTAAATATTTTTCACTTTTCATTGTTCATTTTTCGTTGTTTTTCATGTATAGTTCGCCCCCTGAAAATTTGAATATCCCTTGCTCCACCACAGCATAAAAATTTATGGGTTGGGGGGCTATAACCGAGAGGAACATTATGCGTCACTACGAAATCGTATTTCTGGTGCATCCAGACCAGAGTGAACAGGTGCCAGCGATGATTGAGCGTTACAAATCACTGGTAGAATCAAGTGGCGGCGCCATCCACCGCCTGGAAGACTGGGGCCGCCGTCAGCTGGCTTACTCAATCAATAAAATTCACAAAGCACATTACGTACTAATGAACATCGAGTGTGATCAAAAAGTACGTGATGAAATAGAAACGGCGTTCAGGTTTAATGATGCCGTCATTCGCAGCCTGATTATGAAACGCGATGAAGCCATTACAGATATGTCTGCGCTGGCTAAAGCAAAATCAGAAGAAGATGCGGCAGAGAAAAAATCTGCTGCAGCCAGGGCTGCACAACCAGCCGATGAAATTGATGCTGAAGATGAATCAGAAATTGAAGAACTTGATGATTCAGAAGTTGATATAGAAACTGAAACTACGATACCTGCAGAATAGGAGAAGATAATGGCAGCTAATTTTAGACGTAAACGTTATTGTCGTTTTACTGCAGAAGGTATTACCGACATCGATTATAAAGATATTGAATTACTAAAATCTTTTGTTTCTGAAAGCGGAAAAATTGTACCGGCCCGCATTACCGGTACAAATGCAAAATACCAGCGCATGTTGACCAGGGCAGTCAAGGTTGCGCGTTATCTTGCACTTATCCCGTATACAGATAGCCACAGATAAGCTAACTGGTTGTCCGCTTCCGCTGCCTGCCGTTGTTGCTGGCCGAAACGGACAAAAAGGGTTAACACTTTGTTCATAGCGTTATCGACCCAGGGTGATTGAGTGTTATTTCTGGCGAGATTTATATTAAAAGGCCAAAGCCAGGCGGCGTTAGTTGCCGCAACAATGGCAATTCTGGGCCTGATATTACCGCCAGCAGCATGGATTAGCGCGGCTGTCATTGTGCTGGTAACCCTGGTGCAAGGTCCGCAACGTGGTTTTGTGACCACAGTGTTATCATTGCTGGGTGCGGCATTATTTGCCTATTTGATTTTTTCGGCGCCGCAGATGGCAATCGTATTTGTAGTGCTTGCCTGGCTGCCCGCCTGGCTGGTAGCAATGATATTACGCCAGACAGTATCACTGGCTTTAAGTCTGCAGGTACTGACGGCAATAAGCCTGCTGGCGGTAGTAGTGATATACACGTTTTATCCCGGTTTTGGCGAGTACTGGCGTCAGCCGCTGGACCAGCTGGTCGCACAGCTGGCTAACCAGTCAAACGAGTTTACTCCGGCGGAATTAAAACAGACGGAAAACTGGATCATTCATTTCCTGCCGGGATTGTTTGTCAGCAGCATAATGTTCGGCACCATATTAAGTCTGTTTCTGGGGCGCTGGTGGCAGGCGGTTTTTTATAACCCGGGAGGGTTCGCCAAAGAGTTTCAAAGCCTGAACCTGGGAAAGATTTCAGCTTTGTGCGCCATAGCAATAATATTGCTGGCGATGTTGGGCAAAAGTGTGTTTATGTTCGCGCTGGCGACGGTTGTATTTCTGCTGTATGTTATGCAGGCGCTGTCGCTGCTGCATGCGACGATACGCATCCGGCAGTTGAATGCAACGTGGTTATTTGTGGTTTATGTAATCATGTTCTTTATACCGCATGTACTGCTGTTGCTGATTTTGGCAAGCTTTGCAGACCCCTGGCTGGACATAAGGCAGCGGATAGCAAAAACAGTTAAATAGTTGCGGGTTCGACAAATTCGGACAACGCTGCCAATGATTGCTGGTAATGTCCGAAGTTGTCGAACCTGCAAAAAGAAATTTTACATATAGAATTAGCACGAATTTAAAAAACAGAGGTTAGCAAGATGGAAGTCATCTTATTTGAAAAAATTGATCGTTTGGGCAATATTGGTGATCTGGTTAATGTAAAAGCCGGTTTTGCTCGCAACTACCTGCTGCCCCAGGGTAAGGCAAAAGTCGCGACTGAAAAAAACAAGGCAGAAATCGAAACGCGCCGTGCCGAGTTTGAAAAACTAGCTGCGGAAGCACTGGCGGCGGCTCAAAAGCGCCGCGAGCAGATTGAAATGCTGGCTATTAATATCACTGCGAAGTCAGGCGCTGAAGGCAAATTATTCGGCTCGGTTGGTAATACGGATATTGCCGAAGCGATCACCGAAGCAGGCGTAGAAGTAGAAAAACGCGAAGTACGTCTACCTGAAGGTCCGATTCGCCAGGCTGGCGAATATGAAATCACACTGCATTTACACACCGATGTTAATGCCGTTGCTAAAGTGACTATCATCGGCCAGGAAGAAGCGTAAGTCTTTTATACAGCTTGATATCACAAGGCCTGCATT
>JAJDNP010000148.1 GCA_022340645.1 Gammaproteobacteria bacterium
CAACTACGAATAGAAATATATATCAATGTGTGACAGAAGGGCAATTTCGCGAAGACCTGTTTTATCGCCTTAATGTTTTCCCGCTGCATATTTCACCTTTACGTGAACGAGTTGAGGATATCTTGCCATTAGCCAATAAACTATTGAACAGGTATTCAAATGCCGGTGAGACTGTATATTTTTCTGAAACGGCAAAAAGATTATTAAAAACACATTTCTGGCCAGGTAATGTGCGCGAGCTGGATAATGTTGTGCAACGTGCATTGATCCTGAGAGCAGGAAACACCATTGAAGACAAAGATATTCATCTTGAGGATAAAGTAAGCAATCTGCAGCCTGTTATGAACCAAACTGATCAGCTCAGAGAAAACGAATCTGGCTTAAGCAGTGATTTAAGGGCGCACGAGCATGATCTGATTATTTCTGCCTTACAGGCAAAGACCAGTCGCAAGGAGGTGGCAAAAAGGCTGGGTATTAGTTCAAGGACACTGCGTTATAAACTGGCAAAAATGCGAGATGCCGGGGTGGCTATACCAGCTTAAGGTTTTTGAATTACACAGAATAAATAGATTTTGACATGGCTGCCGATATAGATATTGAGGAGTTCCCTCAATTACATCAAATGTACGGTGATAATGTTCGATGCCGTATAACAATAGATATCAGGAGATAACAATGAGTGGTTTAGAAATTAACGAGTTACTACAGCAGATGCGCAGTATGGCATCAATGGCAGAAAATAAAATGCCGGCTGAAGCAGGTGCTGCTGCATCAGGCACTGATTTTGCGCAGTTGTTAAAAGAATCTGTTGACAAGGTTAATCAGACGCAACAGACAGCTACGGAGCTGGCGACATCATTTGAGTTAGGTGATCCTTCGGTAAATTTAAGTGAAGTCATGGTTGCATTACAAAAAGCCAGTGTTTCTTTTCAGGCTATGACGCAAGTAAGAAATAATCTGGTTTCTGCATACAAAGAAGTGATGAACATGCAGGTTTAATATTCATTATTTTTTTACCGGCAACAAATCAGCATAATAAACAGTAATAATTATTTTTATAGGTAAGTAAATGGCACTGGTAACAGCAGAAAATGTAGTAATGAGAGCACAGGGTTTTAATTCTTTGCCTGCCTTACGTCAGCTGGGTTTAATGATCGGGCTGGCCGTTAGTGTCGCATTGGGCGTTACTGTTGCATTGTGGTCCCAGGCGCCCAACTACAGCATGTTGTATGGCGATTTATCTACAAAAGATTTGTCTCTGGTGACGAAGTCACTCGATAGCGCAGGCATCGAGTATAAAATTGAACCGGGTGGTGAAGGCATACTGGTTCCTGCAGAGAAATTACATGAAGCCAGAATGCAGCTTGCAGCAAACAACCTGTCGCCTGGAGGGGCAACTGGATTTGAATTACTGGACAAGAACCAGGGACTGGGCAGTAACAGCTTTATATTGAAAGCACAATACCAGCGGGCACTTGAAGGCGAACTGGCGCAATCTATAAGCAAGCTCAATGTTGTTAGCAGTGCACGTGTTCACCTGGCTATTCCCAAACAATCAGCTTTTGCTCGAAAAACAAATAAGCCGGCCGCATCGGTGGTGCTTAAGCTTGTGCCTGGATGGGTAATAGATGAGGCACAAACTGCAGCTATCGTTAATATCGTAGCTTCAAGTGTCCCCGGTATGGAAGCAGAGCAGGTTACAGTGGTCGATGACAAAGGCAGGTTGCTCAGTAATAAAGCTGGTCGTGCAGATATGTTATTGAGTAGTACACAGTTTGATTACACGCGAAAACTGGAAGAACGCTATGTTAAACGAATAGTCGATATTATAAGCCCAATCACTGGAGATAATGGTGTCAGGGCACAGGTAGTGGCTGATATTGATTTTACTTCACTCGAAGAAACCAAGGAAAGTTATAAGCCTGAACAGGGCGTAATACGTAGTGAGCAGTTGTTTGAACAAAGTAGCATACAGCCGGCTGCATCCGGCATTCCGGGCGCATTAACTAACCAACCACCTGCTGGTGGCAGTGTCAATGCATCAGGGGCTGAAAATACAGCACTCAAACCATCAGGCAATAACTCATCTCGTGCTGTGCGTAACTATGAAGTTGATCGAACAATCAGTCATACACGCCAGTCACCGGCCGCACTGAAACGCATATCGGTAGCAGTGGTTGTTGACTATCGTTCAACCGTTAACAAAAAAGGGAAGGTTACACGTGAGCCATTAACCGAAGAGGAAATACAGCGTTTAACCGCATTGATCAAGGAAGCTGTCGGTTTGAATGAAGCGCGCGGTGACACCATTAATGTGGTTAATACACCATTCCAGCAACCTGAGGAAATTGCACCTTTGCCTGAGCCACCGATTTGGGAGCAGGCATGGGCGCTGACCCTGGGTAAACAGCTGCTAGGAGGATTAGTTGTCCTGTTAATTGCTTTTGGCATTCTGCGGCCGATGTTGAATAGTCTGGCGACGCAGGGTAAAAACGCTGCGGCCCGGCAGGCGGCTTTACCGCCTGGGATGCAGGTTGAACAGCTGCCGCACGGACAAGATCAATTAACGTTAAGCAACCAGCAGCCAGCGAATAGTGAGAAATTGATGAACCTCGCGAGTACGATGGTGAAAGAAGATCCCAGGCGTGTCGCACAGGTGCTAAATTCATGGGTAGAAAAAGATGAGTGATGCGGCTGATAAAATATCCGGTTCAGAACGAGCCGCGATATTTATGATGAGTCTTGGCGAGCAAAAAGCAGCAGAAGTCCTGAAACATATGGATCCAAAAGAAGTGCAAAAAATTGGCACTGTAATGGCAAAACTCAATAATGTATCTAAGGAAAAAGTCGAATCCGTTCTAAATTACTTTGTAGAAACAGCCAGTAATCAATCGGCTATCGGTGTTGATTCGGATGAGTATATAAGAAACATGCTGACCAGTGCGCTTGGTGAAGAAAAAGCGGGCGGAGTTATTGACCGTATTCTTTTAGGGAAAAACGCTAAAGGACTCGATTCTTTGAAATGGATGAACCCGGGTGCTGTGGCGAGTGTCGTTAAAAATGAGCATCCACAGATTATTGCAATTGTACTTTCTCATCTTGAAAGTGATCATGCAGCAGAAGTTCTGTTGCGCCTGCCAGAGCAGGCGAGAACAGATGTTTTAATGCGCATTGCAAAGCTGGATGCGGTGCCGCCTGTAGCGCTAATGGAATTAAATCAGGTACTGGAAAAACAATTTGCCGGTAATACATCTGTGCAGAGCTCCAGAGTGGGAGGAACTAAAACTGCTGCTGGCATTTTGAATTTTATCGATGGCACAACAGAGGCTGCGATTACTGAAGCGATTGCAGAACACGATGCTGAACTTGCACACGAGATCCAGGGCCAGATGTTTGTGTTTGATAATCTGCTTGACGTTGATGATCGTGGTATGCAGACGATATTACGTGAGGTTCAGTCAGAACAGTTGATTATCGCGTTAAAAGGTGCAGATAGTACAATACAGGAAAAAATATTTTCCAATATGTCATCACGTGCTGCCGAGATGATGCGGGAAGATCTCGAAGCAAAAGGGCCTGTGCGAGTGAAAGACGTGGAAGAGGCGCAGAAAGAAATATTGAATATTGCTAAACGTCTTGCAGACTCTGGTCAAATATCTTTAGGCGGTAAGGGAGATGACGAATATGTCTAGAATAATAAACGGCGAAACATCTGAGCATTGCAAACTCTGGCAAGCACCAAAGCTGCAGAGCGCCAGCAGTAATGGCAATAATCGCGATTATAAATCAAGCGGCAGTGGAAGCATTACCCACAGCGAACATCAGGAATTACTACATAACCAGGCTTATGAAAAAGGCTATGAAAAAGGTTATATGGAGGGCCTGGCACAGGGGCAATATGAAATCAAACAGCAGGTTGGTAATTTACAGTCATTGATGGCTGCATTAGTCGTTCCATTACCTGAGTTAGATGATCAGGTAGTTGATGAGATGGTTCAGTTGTGTATGGCAATGGTTAAACAGATGGTCAGGCGTGAATTAAAAATCTCACCCGGTGAAGTAGTTGCGGTGGTAAGGGAGGCATTGAGTATATTGCCGGTTGCTGCAACTGAAGTCACTCTTGAGTTACATCCGGATGATGCAAAGTTGATTCGGGAGGCTTTAACGCAACCTGAAAATGAATCAGGCTGGAGAATTAATGAAGACCCGCTATTGACACGTGGCGGCTGCCGTGTGCTGACTAGTAATTCTCGCATAGATGCAACGGTGGAAAAACGAATTAATTCTGTGATTGCCCAAGTAATGGGCAGCGAGCGTAAAGTGGATTCTGCAAGATGATATCTACCGTAAAGCCTGAGTACAGCCGAAGTCCGGTCTGGTGTGAGCTTTTGCAAAAATATAAGAATCGTGCTCAACAGGATGTGCCACTCATTGTCGAAGGCAAACTAAATAGAATGGTTGGTTTAACACTTGAAACCGTTGGCTGCCAGGCGGCGGTTGGTGCGCGTTGCCTGGTGTCGTCAACGGAAGGTGATGTCGAAGCAGAGGTGGTTGGTTTTTCGGGTGATCGTCTTTATCTTATGCCAATAGGTGATATCAAAGGGATTGTGCCTAACGCCAGTGTCATTCCGGGAAAAGGAATGTACAAGGCTCGAGTTGGGGATAATTTACTGGGCAGGGTAATCGATGCTGCCGGGGCACCTCTTGATGGTAAAGGCCCAATAGAATGTGATGAATATTTGCCACTGGCAGGGAAGCCTGGTAATCCACTGGCACGCTGGTCAATACACGAATCACTGGATGTTGGCGTTGCTGCAATTAATGCTTTAGTGACAGTTGGACGTGGCCAGCGATTAGGACTATTTGCAGGCAGCGGTGTTGGTAAAAGTGTCCTGCTTGGCATGATGACGCGTTACACGGAAGCCGATGTTGTTGTCGTCGGCTTAATCGGTGAGCGTGGTAGAGAAGTTAAAGATTTTGTTGATAATATTCTTGGTGAGCAGGGCCTGGAGCGTTCCGTTGTTGTTGCCAGTCCGGCAGATAGCACACCTTTAATGAGAATGCATGGTGCCCTGCTGGCAACCACGGTAGCTGAGTATTTTCGTGATAAGGGATTAAACGTTTTATTATTAATGGATTCACTGACACGTTTCGCCCAGGCGCAGCGTGAAATTGCTCTTGCTATTGGAGAACCGCCTGCAACAAAAGGTTACCCGCCATCTGTATTTGCAAAGCTGCCACAACTGGTAGAAAGGGCTGGTAATAACGGAGAAAAAGGTGGCTCAATAACTGCTTTTTATACCGTGCTTGCTGAGGGAGATGATAGCAATGACCCTGTGGTGGATGCTGCGCGCGCGGTGCTGGATGGTCATATAATGCTGTCCAGAGCAATTGCCGAAGAAGGTCATTTCCCGGCAATCGACATTGAATCTTCAGTAAGCCGCGTGATGAATGATGTTGTTTCAGAGGAACACAGGCAGGCAGCAAAACGCTTCAGAAAGCTGTATTCAACATTTCAGAAAAATCATGACCTTATCAGTGTCGGCGCCTACCACTACGGCAGTGATAGTAATATTGATGAGGCAATAAATTACAATGAATCACTAAAGCAGTTTTTACAGCAGGATATCAACGAAGCGTTTAACTATAAAGACAGTGTTAATGGGCTTTTCCAGTTGTTTCGTAACGAGTTAGTATAGGTCAGCAGTATTATGAACAGATCAACAAAATTACAGCCCGTTGTAAAAATAAGTAAACAGCAGGAAAAAAATGCAGCGCGTTTACATGCTGACATGCTACGCCAGGCGGAGCAGCAGCGGAAACAGCTTGATGAGTTAATTATGTATCGGAATCAATATTTAAAAGCTTTCCAGTCAGCAGCTGAATCCGGTATATCTGCAGTTCAAATGCAGGATTACAGGCTTTTTATTAATCGCCTTGATGTTGCTATCGAACAGCAGCAACAATCTGTTGCACATAGCCAGAATAAATGTGATATTAGCCAGCAAGAATTGATAGATAAACGCAGCAGAAGTAAAATGATTGATAAAATAGTTGAAAACAGACAGCAACAGGAAAATCATATATTAGAAAAACGTGAGCAGAGAGAGTTAGAAGATCTGCTGCATAAAAATATTACTAAACGATAATCACAGATACTAATAACTGAACAGGCAGATAAGGATGTCGATGAATCTTTGCTGCTTTCGGACTAAGTGAAAAGATAGTTTTAGCGCAGGATAATTCAGCCTGGATAAATTAAATTCAGGTATCTGGAGACTAAAACATGGCTTATAGTTACAGTACAAAAATTAAAAACACAGCCAATCTGTTCAGAAAGGCAGTTCCCAAAATGAGCAAGCTCAATATTCCTCTTACTCCGGAGAACTACCATACATGGTATGAATACACTCATGGGGGTAATAAGGAATTAAATAAAACCATTGATGAGCTATTGAATAAGGGAACAAAATTCACCAGCAAAGTTAACAGGGAGCTATACAACAGGCATATCTACCAGGCACCTGAAGAGGGGATGAAGTCATTTCAGCAGGAAGTGAAAAAGCTGGTGGCCATCTTGCTGGATAAGATTAAAGGGATGACGAATACAACTCAAGAATTTTCAGCATCACTTGAAAAATATAACGAGATATTACAGCAGAATCCGGATATTGACAGCATTGCCACATTGATTACAAACCTGATTGATGATGTTGGTACAGTACTGGAGACTAATCAATCCATGGGATCTTTGCTGGAATCCATGAATGAAGAAGTAGATGTGCTGCGTAAAAATATGAAAATGCTTAATTTTAAAGCATACACTGACGAGCTTACCGAGATTCCTAATCGACGTGCCTTTTACAGGCAAATAGACGAGTTGTTTGATGCTTATCATGATGAAGGTCGGATTTTCAGTCTGTTATTAGTCGATATTGATGAATTTAAGCAATTCAACGATAGGTACGGGCATGATATTGGCGATAGAGTATTAAAATACGTTGCAACTGTAATGACAGGAGGGATCAAGGGTGATGACAAGCTGGCGCGTTATGGTGGAGAGGAGTTCGCGATTTTGTTGCCAAATACAGATTATGATGCCGCCATTTCTGTCGGCAATTACCTGCGTAAGAAAATATCGGGCAGCAAGCTTGTCGATAAATATAACAATGAGCTGATCAAAGAAATTGGTTACGTGACCGTTTCGATCGGCGTGGCAGTTAGCGCCAGGGAAGATGATATTGATTCTATCGTTAAACGTGCCGACAATGCATTATATATTGCCAAGGAAAACGGCCGTAACCAGGTTATTGGCGAGCGTTATCTTTAATCAGGCCGCAAGCACAGGTCCAGGTCCAGGAAAACAGGCCCGCAAGTGGAAATTCAAATACGCAGTATAAAGAATGAACCTGCTTTATGTTGAAACGATCTACAGTAGAAATGAAGCGAAGTGGCTTATCTCCAGGCTAAGACAGCAAAAATATCCTTGGCACCCAGGCAAGGCAAGGTTAATCGGCTACGCTTTGCAGAATGCTGTTGTTAGTTTTGTGTCCCGCCTTCAGGAAACTATCGAGCAACTGCTGAGGACTAATATCAAGATCCAGACTGTTTATTCTTTCCCAGTCACCCTTTTCGTATGTAAGCGCACATTCCAGAATCTTACCTGCCGGACCATCGAAATACAGCAGGGCATCCTGAGTTTCACTGGATAAAGGCAGGGTTTTGAGTATCTCCTTCAACGGCATGCCAAGTAACATATCCAGCGTGGAGAGTAATCCAACATAGAAAAAGTGTTGTGGATCATTTTTACCTAATTGCTCAGCTAGCTGCTCACACATGTAGGCACGATACATGGTTAATGTCATTAGATCATCAGGTTTGTTGCTCAGGTTCGACACAGCAACCAGCATGGTCCACTGTTTTAATTTCTTCAGGCCGACATAGGTGACGGCTTCATGGAGCGATTCCACTTTTCGTACCAGTGCGTAATGCGCTGAATTTATGTATCTGAGTATCTTGTAACATAAGGATACATCGCTTGAGATTGACTTGACTAATTTATCGACTTCAACCTCGGCATTATTTAAATCGGCAAGAAGAGAGAGTATGCTTAATTTATTAACCGGGATAGTGTTTTCCTTAATGACCTTGGGTTTGGCGAGAAAGTATCCCTGAAATAGATTAAAGCCGCAGTCACGCAAAAAATCATACTCTTCTTCTGATTCAATTTTTTCAGCGAGAAGTTTGACATTATACTTTTTCAGTTGAGCCACATGAGTCTTTATTTGTTCTCTGCTCAACGCCGGAATTTCCACCTTGATATAATCAACCAGTGGCAGCACCCGCTCCCATTGGCTGGAGTAAACGAAATCATCCAGTGCAAGACTGAAGCCCTGGCCAATAAGTTTTTGCAGACCATCGATCAGCTCATCATTGACAATAGTATCTTCAAGAATTTCAAGGACGACTTTTTTTGAAGGTAAGGTAAGGGCTATTTCACCTGTCAGGAAATCTTTGCTTAGATTGATAAAAGCGGTTTTATCCCCGGTGGCTGCGGTAAAACCAAGTTCTGTGGTGAGATTGAGAATGACTGTACTTGTGGCCGCATTCTGGCTAGTAATGTTTGCCCTGTTCTCGTCCGAATCACGATATAACAGCTCGTAGGCAAAAATATTCATCTCCCTGTCAAAAATTGGCTGACGTCCCAGGTAGACGGGTGAGTGAATATCATGCTCGGGCATGAATTCGTTGTTTATAGACTGACAGGAATTTTTCATTGTCATCCTTCGGCTTAACATCCATCAATAGTTAAAAATATAATCGGCAGTTCACAGTGAAAGTTTAGTGAGAACTCATGCTATTTTGTAAAGAAGAGTAAATTGTACGTGATAAGATGAGAATCGGGCTGAACCCAGCTGTGTTATCTATATTTAGCAGAGATGGACAAGCGGTAAGCATTTGTTCATGTCGTTATTTATGCATATATTAAAATTGGCACACACTTTGCTTTGTTTATTTCATTAGTCGTAAAGACATGATGAGAGAGACATGAACGATACTATAAATTCGGTAAATATTAATCATGCAAAATCCCGCGCTACTGATATGTTATCCAGCGCAAACTCCAGCCATGACGGGCGAAATGGAGTGGATGCTGGCAGTTCATCGGCTAGTGAGAACTCATTTCAGGACTCGATACAAAAAGCTTATGATGATTCTGTGAAAGAGCCGGAAACAACTGAAACCGAATCGGCCGGCAATGACTTGCCGGAATCAGGTAATTTGGCTGATGCTGCGGCAGAAGATGACCGCTTATTATGTCTGGCCGAGTTTAATAGCCAGCTAAATAGCTGTGGAAAATTCACTGATCAGCAGATAAAGAACGCAGCAAACGCTGCTAATGGCTTGAATATACTGTCATCTCAGGCAAAACTTGTAAAGTCCGGCTTAACTGTTAATGGTGAAAATGACCGGCTGACAGCCAGTAATATTACTGCGACGAAAAATACGACGGCAAAGTCCGTAATGCAACAGCCGGATATTTATCAATTGAATGCGGAGCAGATTGCTTTACCCGGTCATAAGGCTCAGTTATTAATGACGGCTATTCAGCAGCAGCAATTATTACCAGGCAATCAGCTTTCTTTGTTATCACAAGTTGTGCCAGCTCAAGCTGAGTCCGGTATTAATAGTTTGCATTCGTCGCTTAATTCACCGCTAAATAGTCTTACGACCCTGAACCCGCAGTCTATAGCACAGCCAGAAATCGTTGAGACATTTGGCCGTCCGCCATGGTCCCAGGGAATGGGAAAGCAGATATTATGGATGGTTAACCAAAATATCAGTAGTGCAGAATTACGCCTGAATCCAGCGCACCTTGGACCAATCGAAGTATTAATAGACATGAGTGATGATCAGGTTAACGTATCACTAAGCAGCCGTCATGCAGTCGTTAGAGAAGCAATGGAACAGGCACTGCCAAAACTGCGTGAAATGCTGGATGCTAATGGTTTGAATCTGGCAGAAACAGATATCTCGCAGCACTCCTTTGCCGAACGACATGAGCAGAACGCGCAAAACCATAACACAGGTGTGATTGGAGACAGTACTGACCAGCCGGTATCTTCTGAAATAAACGAGCGTCTAATAAAACATACTTCGGCATTAACAACCGTAGTTGATTATTATATTTAGTATTACTTCATAGCAGCGAAGACGCAGCGCAACGCTATCAGGAATATGTTCATCGCAGGCATGGCGGCAGTAAAGCCTTGTGTCTTCGCATTTACAAAGTTTACTACTTATTAACCCGGCGACATATATTGTCGCCGGGTTAATATAATCAATAAAGGGATTGCCGCCCAGTCTATGCAGTGATTGCGATTTAAAGTCTCATCCGGCATCAGTAGCCAGGTTTTGCATAAGACAGAAATCTGTCGCTGCACACTAAATTACTGCCAAATTCCCAGCGCTTCAGTGAAATAGATCCCAAGCTATTGATAAATATGCCATTATTTATATAAAAATGTTTGGCATGGCATTTGCATTAACATTTTACAGGCAATGTAATCATTTATCAGGTAAGGCGAGTCAACAATGGCTAAAGAAGAAAAAAAACAGCAGGACAACGAAGCAGTTGGAAATAAAAGAAATCTGTCGACAGTAAAAATAATCATAATTACTGCAGTCCTGTCATTAGTTATTGGCGGCGGACTGGTTGGCGCAACATTTTATTTTGTCAGCAATATGAATGACGAGCAAACTACATTAGCAAAGGATGACGCTGATGAATCTTCCGCTGAGGAAGCCGGGGAAGACGCAGTAGAAGATGTACCAAAAGGACCTCCTCAATATCATTCTATGGACCCTCAATTTGTTGTTAGTTTCAGTGATCAAAGGAATGCTCGATTCATGCAGTTTTCTCTCGAAATCATGTCGCATGACAGTGAGGTTATCAAACTGGTCGAAGCGCACATGCCTGTTATTCGAAGCAGCCTGTTAATGCTGTTTGGCAGTCAGACTTATGAGGATATGGTGACACGAGAAGGTAAGGAACAGTTACTGAATAATGTTAAAAACGATATAAATACCACGCTGCAAACAATTCTTGGCGAGGATGAACTGGGATCAACTGTTGATGCGGCATACTTCAATTCCTTTGTTATTCAATAAAGGAGATAAATATGAACGAATATTTATCTCAGGATGAAATTGATACCTTATTGAGCGGGGTAGATAGCGGTGATATAGATACATCGTCAAACCACTTTCATACAGCCGATGCCATTCTATATGAACTTGGAAGTCAGAATTCTATTATACGCGGCCGCATGCCCCGGCTGGATATGATTAATGAGCGATTTGCTCAGGGCTTACACGTTAGCCTGTTTAACATGCTTCGTCGTGCAGCAGAAATAACAGTTATCGGTGTAAAAACGATTAAGTTCTCTGAGTATATGCAAATGCTGTCTACGCCAACGAGTATGAATTTGATCAGTATTGATCCACTTCGCGGGACTGGCTTATGCGTGCTTGAACCAAAACTTGTCTTTCTGACAGTCGATAATTTTTTTGGTGGTAACGGTCATTATGATGAGCGCATTGAAGGGCGTGAATTCACACCTACCGAAAATAGAGTAGTACAGTTGCTGCTTGACCTGTTGTTTGCAGATCTTAAAAAAGCATGGAAACCTGTCATGGAACTGGACTTCAGGTTTCAAAGTTCAGAAATTAATCCGCATTTCGTCAATATTGTGAGCCCGGACGAAGTTGTTGTCGTCTCTAAATTTAAGGTAGATATCGAAGGCCACGACAGTGAATTTCATATCGTTATGCCTTATTCCATGCTTGAGCCAATTCGCGAATCACTTGATGATGGCATACAAAGCGACAAGGTTAATACTGACGGTCTCTGGTCAAATGCATTGAAGGAAGAAATGAAACAGGCAGTTGTTACTATTTGCAGTTCAATGGGGCACACAAAATTAACACTTGCGGATGTAATAAATCTTAAAGATGGTGATGTCATTCCAATTGACATGCCGGATATAGTAACTGTACGTGCCGCCAAGGTACCAATATTCAGAGGCGTACTAGGTAATTCAAATGGCAAGAATGCTGTGCAATTTATCGAACCGATTACCAGGCCTGATTATTCAAATGATTAACCAAGAGGATTTTAAACATGAGTAAAGAAACACTGGAAACTCAGGCTGGTGGTCAGGCTGATAACTGGACGGCAGCAATGGCAGAGCAGGATAAGGAAAAGACACAAAGTTCTGCGAATGTTGATGAAGAAGAGACTCTGGCAGGGACCAGAGATACGCATGATGATTATGAGCGGGCATCATTTAAAAATTTAGACAAGAAAGCTGGACAGTTAACAAACGCCAATGCAAATCTCAATGTAATACTTGATATACCAGTAACACTGTCTATGGAGGTAGGGCGTACCGAATTACCAATCCACTCCTTATTGCAGCTCAACCAGGGTTCCGTAGTTGAGCTTGACCGACTGGCAGGCGAGCCCATGGATGTATTGATTAACGGTACCCTGATAGCACATGGTGAAGTTGTCGTTGTCAATGAGAAGTTCGGCATTCGACTCACTGATGTTATCAGTCCGGCTGAACGCGTAAAAAAACTAAAGTGAAACAAGTAATCAAATTATGAAGTTTTACATAAATAGAAAAATTTGGTTGCTTGTTATCTTTATGATGCTGCCGTTTCATGTGCTTGCGGCAGTGGAAAAAAATGATGCCGAGGCATCACGAAGCGCATCAACTGCTTTGAGCGCGGATCCGATGAGCAGCAGCTACCTGATACAGCTCATTGCCGGTTTATTTGTTGTATTAATTAGTATTGTTGTGCTGGCGTGGATTGCCAAAAAGGTAAATCGATTTCGATTTATAGCCGATGATTCACTCAAGATAATTGGCGGATTAAGCATGGGTGCACGTGAAAGGGTTGTGCTAATGCAGGTAGGTGATAGCCAGTTATTGATTGGCATTGCACCTGGTCGAATTAATACATTGCATGTGCTAGATACTCCGATACGAACTACAGATATGCAATCAGGTGAATCATCAGGCAGGACTTTTTCAAATAAATTAAAAGCCATGATGGTTGATGCCAGTAGCAGTAAACACAGTGTGAAGCAGGATAAACCATGATTAAATATCGCTTATTTATAATCATATGCCTGATTCTATTACCCGTGGCTAATGGGTGGGCTGCACAGGGCCTTGCCGCATTTACTGTTACGCCAGCAGATAATGGCGGCGAGACCTACACAGTTACTATTCAAATTCTGGCGTTAATGACAGTACTCAGCCTGTTACCGGCTGCGCTTATTATGACGACGTCGTTTGCACGTATTATCATCGTGCTTTCAATACTGCGGCAGGCATTGGGTACTGCGCAAACACCATCCAATCAGATACTTCTAGGGTTATCGCTGTTTTTAACATTTTTCATCATGGCGCCGGTATTTAATACTGCTTATAACGCAGGAGTAAAGCCCTATCTTGATGAGAAAATGAGTTCTGAAGTCGCCTTTGAGAAGGTGTCCGAACCTTTTTACGATTTCATGTTGAATCAAACACGTGAAACTGACCTGGCTATGTTTGCGGATATTTCCGGACACGGGCAGCTTGATCCCGCAAAGAAAGTACCATTTTCTTTATTATTGCCTTCATTTGTTACCAGTGAACTAAAAACAGCTTTTCAAATTGGTTTCCTGTTATTTATTCCTTTTCTCGTTATCGACATTGTTGTAGCCAGTGTTTTGATGTCCATGGGCATGATGATGCTGTCACCGATGATTATCTCACTGCCATTTAAATTGATGTTGTTTGTGTTAATCGATGGCTGGTCGTTAATTATGGGCACACTGGCATCAAGCTTTTATATTTAGGTGATTTATTATGTGCAACGTGAGTGTTAAAGATGACGCCTGAAGTAGTCCTGGATGTCGGCCGTGATTCGTTATGGGTAATTGCATTACTTGCTGCCCCGCTTTTATTATCTGCGCTAGCAGTTGGGTTACTGGTTGGCATGATTCAGGCAGCAACACAGATACAGGAAATGACATTAACATTTATTCCAAAATTAATTGTGCTGGCACTGGCACTGCTAATTGCCGGTCCATGGATGCTAGGTGTGCTGACAGACTTCGCAATAACACTAATAAGCAGCATTCCAGAGTTAATAGGATGACAGCGTTTAATCTGAAAAGTGAGCAGGAATGAATTTTACCGGTGCTGAACTAATATCATGGCTGGCAACATTGCTGTGGCCGTTTATGCGCATAGGCGCCATGTTTGCTGCCGCGCCTTTGTTTTCTGCACGCAGCGTTCCTGTTCGAATTAGAGTGTTGCTTGCATTTTTTGTTTCATGGACACTGGTTCCTGTTATACCAGCACCGCCAGTAGTGGATTTAATTAGTGGGGAAGCATTAATTATTAGTATTTCCCAGGTGCTTATTGGTATTGCCATGGGGTTTATCCTGCAAATGGTTTTTGCTGCATTTATTATCGCTGGTCAGAGTATTGCTATGGCAATGGGACTGGGTTTTGCTTCAATGATAGATCCTCAAAATGGCATGCAGGTACCGGTAATCAGCCAGATATTTCTTATTATGGCTACATTGGTTTTTCTGGCGCTAAATGGCCATCTTGTTTTTATTGAAGTGCTGGCAAAAAGTTTTGAAAACATGCCAATAGGCCCATTTTCGCCGTCAAAGGAAGCATTATGGCAACTTGTTATCTGGGGGACTGATATGTTCGCCGGAGGTGTGTTGATAGCTTTACCCGCAGTCGCTGCATTATTACTGGTGAATCTTGCATTTGGCGTGACATCACGTGCCGCCCCACAATTGAATATTTTCGCTGTCGGTTTTCCGGTAATGATAATGGTGGGCATGGCATTCCTTATCCTTACTTTACCCACGATTACCAGTCACTTTAGTCGTTTAATGCTGCAGGCACTTGAGCTTGTTAAAAGTCACATACTGGTGATGTAAAGATGGCTGAAAATACTGCACAGGAACGTACAGAACGGGCCACGCCGAAACGGCTTCGTGAAGCACGTGAAAAAGGCCAGGTGCCACGGTCGCGTGAGCTGAATAGCATGACTTTACTAATGGCGTCGGCAGGCGGATTTTTATTAATGGGTGACAGCATATTAAGCGGGCTGAGAGATATGCTACAGCATGGCCTGAGTGTAAAAAATGCGCAATCCATCAATGCCCATGGCTTGATAGAAATATTAGCTAGCACCGCGTTACAGAGTCTGCTGCTTGTCGCTCCATTCTTTTTACTGATCACTGTAGTCATATTGGCGACACCAATTGGACTGGGTGGCTGGTCATTCAGTCTTAAAGCTATCAGTTTTAAATGGGAAAAACTTGATCCTGTAAAAGGGCTTGGCCGAATATTTGCCTTGCGTGGCCTGATGGAATTATCAAAAGTACTTGCCAAGTTTGCACTTGTTGCAGGCATCTCTGCAATTATTCTATGGTCATTAATTGATGAACTGGTAGGCCTGGGAGACGAGCCATTAGAAATGGCGATTAGCCATGTTGCCAGCTTGTGTGGCTGGTCATTTATTAGCTGTAGCTCCGGACTCATCGTTGTTGCCTTAATCGATGTGCCATTTCAATTATGGCAGCACAATAAGCAACTCAAGATGAGCAAACAGGAGGTGAAAGACGAAACCAAGGAAACCGATGGCCGTCCCGAAGTGAAAGGTCGAATTCGAGCCTTGCAACAGGAGCTTTCACAGCGCCGTATGATGGAAGCCGTGCCTGCTGCAGATGTAATTATTACAAACCCGACACATTACGCAGTGGCATTGTCTTACGACCAGTTCAAGATGAAAGCGCCTGTTGTAGTAGCTAAAGGTGCCGACCTTATTGCGGCTAACATTCGTGCTGTAGCAAAGCAGCATAATGTTGCCATTGTATCTGCGCCGCCTTTAGCACGAGCACTATATGCCAGTACCGAGCTTGATCAGGAAATCCCGGCAGGTTTGTACGTCGCGGTTGCGACGATTCTGACCTATGTCTATCAGTTAAGAACAACCTATGCCAATGGTAATGCTCCGCCAGATGTACCAGAAGATTTACCAATACCTGATGAATTAAGTGATGTGCTCAGGCCTGATGACACATAAATAAACTAAAAAAGAAAGTATTTTAAACACAGCTGTGAGAAATAATCATGAGTGAAACTGCAGTGCTTATTAATAAACCTTATCTGACATTTTATGGATTGGGTGTGCCTTTATTGCTGGTATCTATGCTGGCAATGATGGTGCTGCCTTTGCCAGCAATTATGCTCGACCTGTTTTTCACCTTTAATATTGCCCTGTCACTGGTGGTGTTGCTGGTTGTGATATATACAATCCGGCCGCTTGACTTTAATGTATTTCCTACCATATTGCTTGCAGCAACATTACTCCGCCTGTCGCTCAATGTCGCATCAACACGAGTTGTTCTACTTGATGGCCACACAGGTACAAACGCGGCAGGTAATGTAATCCAGTCATTTGGAGAATTTGTTGTTGGTGGTAATTACGCTGTCGGGCTTGTCGTGTTTGCTGTACTCACTATCATTAACTTTGTTGTTGTGACAAAAGGTGCCGGGCGAATATCAGAAGTTAATGCACGTTTTACCCTCGATGCAATGCCTGGAAAACAAATGGCTGTTGATGCAGATTTGAATTCCGGGTTAATTACCCAGGATGAAGCCCGGACAAGACGGCAGGAAATTTCCGGGGAGGCAGATTTTTATGGTGCAATGGATGGTGCCAGCAAATTTATTCGTGGTGATGCTGTCGCCGGTATCCTGATTTTGTTTATTAATATCGTGTTTGGTCTGGGTATTGGAATGATCCAGCATGGTCTTGATTTTGCACAGGCCTCACATAACTATACCTTATTAACCATCGGTGATGGCCTGGTTGCGCAAATACCATCGTTAATTTTATCAACGGCAGCTGCGATTGCTGTTACCCGTGCATCGGCAGCTAAAGACATGGGTGAGCAGGTTATTGGACAGTTATTAAACCGGCCAAGACCCATCGCAATAACGGCCAGTATTCTCACTGCATTAGGCTTGATACCGGGAATGCCAAATATGGTGTTTCTTACCCTGGGAGCTGGATTTGGCGGCATGGCGTATTATCTCAAACAACTTCATCAGAAAAGTGAGCAGCACGAACCTGAGGAAATTGATGAAACCGAAATTGAGGCACAATTTAAAGAACTGAGCTGGGACGATGTGCCGATGGTTGATGTGGTTGGACTAGAGGTAGGTTACCGCCTGATCCCCATGGTTGATAAAAATCAGGGTGGTCAGATGATGTCACGTATAAAAGGCGTACGGAAGAAATTATCACAGGAGCTTGGCTTTCTTATCCAGGCAGTACATATCAGGGACAATCTTGAGCTGTCACCTAATCAATATCGTATTATTTTGATGGGTGTACCTGTTGGTGAGGGCGAGGTTTATCATGAAAAAGAACTTGCCATTAATCCAGGCCAGGTTTTTGGTGAGATGAAAGGTATCAAAACTAAAGAGCCCACCTTCGGTCTGGAAGCTGTGTGGATAGAACCTGTCATGCGTGATGAAGCACAGACGCTTGGTTACACCGTGGTAGACAGCAGCACCGTGGTGGCGACACATATGAGCCATCTATTACAACAGCATGCACACGAACTGATTGGTCACGAAGAAGTACAGCAATTGCTGGATATACTTGCAAAACAGTCGCCCAGGCTGGTTGAAGATCTGGTGCCAAAAGTACTGCCGCTAGGGACAGTTGTAAAAGTCCTGCAGAACTTACTCGCAGAGGGAATACCGATTCGCGATATGCGCACAATCGCCGAAACTTTGGCGGAATATGCAGGTGAAAGCCAAAACTCTGACGTTTTAACAGCTGCAGTACGCACTGCAATGTCACGCCAGATATATCAGCACATCAACGGTATGGAAAATGAGATGCCTGTTATTACATTAAACCCGGAGCTGGAACAGATCTTGCGACAATCCGTACAAAGCACGTCAGATATAGGCCTTGGCATAGAGCCAGGGCTGGCAGAGCAAATGATTCAGGAGCTGAACACGTGTATCAAGCAACAGGAAATCAATAATAAAGCAGCCGTATTACTGGTATCTCCGGGGATTAGACTGGCTTTGGCAAGGTTGCTGAAAGGATTGGCACCAAACCTGCATGTGCTTTCTTATAACGAAGTTCCTGACAGCAAAAATATAAAAGTTGTTGCTGCAGTTGGTGGGCAAAAAGTGAAGGCTGTTTAATGAACACGCGATATAGAACATAAACAGAATAGTTGTTTAGCGTTGAATTAAAGCATGGTTTGGGTGACAGGTTTATGACCGGGAAAATAAAGGTAGGGTGCGTTATGAATATAAAAATAACTGGAGACATATTTGCTAGCAGGTGGAAATCATGAAAATGAAACGTTATTTCGCACCAGATACACGCCAGGCTCTTCGTGCCTTGCGTGAGGAGCAGGGACCAGAGGCAGTGATTCTGTCTAATCGACGCGTACCGGGCGGTGTGGAAATTATTACAGCAATGGATTATGAAGATGCCATGGAAAATTCTTCGCTGGGTAACCCGAGTGCCCTGTCAGAAATTGAGTCATATAAGAATGATCCTGGCAATATAAAAGCTGCAAAAGAAAGATCAGCAGGCACCTTAAGTTTAGAAGCAGGCAGTGCAACTGCGCGTGGCGGCTACGAAAGTTCTGACCTGTTAAACAGGATACAGAATGAACTGACAGGACTGAGAAATATCATGGAAGCTCCACTGATGCAGTTTTCATGGGGTGAAACAGGCCGTGTTCAACCATTGTATGCCAGTTTACTCAAACAGCTAATGACACTGGGTCTTGGCTCAAGATTAAGCCAGAACATAGCAAAAAAACTGGCAACAAAAGGCTTGAGTAAGCACAGCTGGTTAGAGTCATTAAATTTTCTCGCTGGTCTGGTGCCTATAAATAATGAAGACATTTTAACTGATGGTGGCACCATTTCACTAATTGGACCGACAGGGGTTGGCAAAACTACGACTATTGCAAAACTTGCAGCGCGCTTTGCGTTAAAACATGGGCGTAGAGGCGTGACCTTAATTACAACAGATAATTATCGTATAGGGGCGCATGAACAATTGCGTAGCTATGGAAGGATTCTAGGTATACCTGTTCATGTTGCATTAGATGCAGATGAATTAGAACGCCTGCTCCTGGAAGCAAAAGAAAACACAGCTGAACATCAATTAACACTTATTGATACAGCAGGTGTTAGCCAAAGAGATGTAAGGTTAACAGAGCAGATGTCATTATTAAATATTAATGGCATAGATATTAAAAATTATCTTGTATTGTCAGCAACCGGGCAGATGGATTTGCAGGATGATGTTATAAATGGGTTTGCTAAAGCAAATTTAGATGGCTGCGTAGTTACAAAAATTGATGAGGCAGCCAGTTTGGGTGAGATTATATCTGTGCTTATCCAGCATGAATTACCTGTTTCCTTTGTCTGTGACGGACAAAAGGTACCAGACAATCTGCATCGGGCACGTGGAAAACTATTGGTTAAAGAGGCAGTGAAATTAATGCGCAGTTTAAGTAAATCATTATCAGATGAGGAACTTGCTTACTCGTTTGGCGGGGTGGCTAACAATGCAAGTGTCTGACAGATCAACGGGCCAGTCAAGTGATCAGGCTGAAGGATTGCGTCGTCTTGTAGCGCCAAAACCGATCAAAATAATTGCTGTAAGCAGCGGCAAAGGTGGTGTTGGAAAAACGAATGTATCTGTTAATTTAGCAATATCAATGGCTAAACAGGGCAAGGAGGTTATTTTGCTGGACGCTGATTTAGGCCTGGCTAATGTTGATGTTCTACTTGGCTTAAATACAGAGTATGACCTTTCTCATGTAATTAGAGGAGAACGGACACTCGAGGAGGTTATTGTAGAAGGGCCGTCGAATATAAAAGTTATTCCGGCTTCAACAGGTGTAAGTGAAATGGCAAATCTTTCTCCAGCAGAACAGATCGGGTTGATAAATGCATTTAGTGATTTGAGCTGTTCTGTTGATTCGATGATTATAGATACAGGTGCGGGCATATCTGACCCGGTAATGAATTTCTGCGGCGCCTCGCAGGATGTAATCGTTGTTGTACATGATGAACCCGCATCAATTACAGATGCATATGCATTTATTAAGGTCATGAGCCGCAAACACAATGTTAGTAAATTTCATATTCTAGCTAACATGACGCACGATGCTAGCGAAGGTCGTGAGTTGTTTATGAAATTATCAAAAGCAACAGACAGGTTTCTGGATGTGGTTCTGAATTTTATAGGCGCTGTCCCGTATGATGGAAAATTACGAAAATCTATTCAGTATCAAAGAGCTGTTATTGACGCCTTCCCAAATAGCCCGTCAGCATTGGCATTCAAGCGTATTGCTAAACAAATAAATAACTGGCCTGACTCCGTGGAATCAGGCGGGCAGTTAAAGTTTTTTGTTGAGCGCATGATTCAGTCAGACATGATAAAGTCAAGTTTGTCTCAGCAGGAGGCGATCTAATGCCACTGAGGTCCTATACAGATATGGGTTCAATCTCAGGTGAGGCTCCAAATTATAATGAGCTGATGACTGAATATGCCCCATTTGTTAAACGAATTGCATATCACATGACTGCCAGGCTGCCTGCGTCTGTTCAATTTGAGGATATATTACAGGCAGGAATGATCGGCTTATTTGAAGCATTAAAAGGATACGATATTTCCAAAGGCGCAAGCTTCGAAACATACGCACGAATACGTATTCAGGGATCGATGATCGATGAGGTGCGCCGTTTTGACTGGATGCCAAGATCAGTACATAAAAAATCACGTCAGTTGTCGGAGGCAATACGTATTATAGAGAGTGAGCGTGGTAGAGATGCGAAAGACAGTGAAATTGCTGAATATCTAAATATCAGCATGGATGAGTATTACATCATGGTTAAGGAAGCGGCCGGATGCCAGTTGCTAAGTTATGAAGACATGGTGGCCATAGATGGGTGTAAAGATGAATTAGACACTAGTGAAATATTTAATCCATTTGACAAGTTGCAGGAAGAAGATTTTAAACAGGGCCTTGTTGAAAAAATCAGCAGTTTGCCCGAGAGGGAGAAAATGATTATGTCATTATATTATGATGATGAATTTAACCTGCGGGAAATAGGCGAAATATTAGGTATAACGGAAGGCAGGGTCTGCCAGATACATAGCCAGGCATTACTTCGTTTGCGGGCACGTATGACTGACTGGATTAATGACAATTCAAAATAACAACCCGTTTGAAAGGAAGAACAGTGTTTATATTTACATTACCCTGTAAACCAGCATTTAAAGTTCAATAGTAGTGACGCTGCCGATTCAAGCAGAAATTTTCACCACACATTGGTAATAACTCCAGCCTTGACACTATAGTCAATATTTTGCCGTTTATTTGGTTTCGTATTAAACAATCATATTATTAATATGACAAAAATTTGTCTACTGCCATAAACGTCGCTATAAGACACTGAATATAAAGGAAATATAAATATGGCACACTTGTTGCTTTATTTTAATCGTGTATGAATTAACCGAGGGCAACTAGCATGGTTGAACGTTTTGTATTTTTGCATGACTTTAAGCAATATTTTGCTAAACAGGATTACGCTTGTACGACGCTGAGTTTTATCGATGATGCCAGTATGAATGGCTATGCTTCGGCGAGTATATATAAAGGTTATGGTATTGCAGTCACTATTACAGCCGGATATGTGTAATGGCTTTGCAGGCATCAATTAATTCTCATACTACGCTATCTGATTTTTCTACTGCCCTGCTTAGGGCAAATAATAAAGATCATAACTCGCAGTTTAAAGGAGATAAATCAGTGAATATCTTATTTAATGATTATGCATCACCAGCTAATAGTAACTTGAGCAGTCTCTTAACTCAAATACAGGATGACGGTCCTGCTTACACTGATTCAGTCAGGCAAGACAGTATTTTCAATCGGACAAAAAGTAATGATCATAAAGTTTCGGGAAAGCCACGGAGTAAAAAACTGGATGGAGATAGCGCTTTTCCTGGTTCTTCAGCTGAGTTGCCGCAAGACAGGGCACAAAGTACTGACATCGCAGAAACTAAAACAAGCGTAGGCGCCTGGATTTTGTTTTTGTTGATGTTAACTGTAGGAATATTATCAGTGTTAACCCTGTTCAAGCTCGATTTGCGAACTAGTGAGCTGGAAGAAACGATAAATTCATATGATGGCAGTTTGCAGGATAGTATTGTGTCTCAAACTCAGAGTCAGGATTTATCGCTTAGCATAACAAATACCAATGAAAAATTACAATCTATACAGCAGGATCTACAACATATAAAAAATGATTATAAAGTTTTAGATGAGAAATATACAGGGTCTATGGTAAACAGGGTTTCACCGCAGGCTGATGAAGTAGTCATAATAGAGGATAGTGTTGATGTTCTGAGGCATGAAATACTGGCCTTAAAAAGCGAGTTACAAACAGTAAAGAATAAACTGATAACAATAAATAAAAACAGAAAGTTATCAGATAAAACAGTTTTGAGCAGTGGTTTGACAGTAAATCTGGCGTCATTAACAAACAAAGACAAGGCTGAGAAAGTCGTCGAGCAGTTACAAGACACAGGACTGTTTCCTTTTATACAGCCGTTAGTTGTTAAGGGCAGGCAAATATACAGGTTAAGTGTAAACGGTTTTTCAAGCAGGGAAGAAGCCGAGTTATTCATACAGAGAGCAGGCGAACAGTACGGTCTGAAAGATGGCTGGATAAGTCAAAGTTAAATTAATATTATGATTAGACGACACCAGTTAAAAATAGTGATTAGTTGTATATGTCTGTATATATTTACCAGTATATCCGTAGCTACTGCAGAAACATATCAAAGTCACAATAGTATTTATTGGGTAGTAAAAAAATATATTCGGGATAATGTGACATCTCAGCATAATCAAAAAATAGAAGTCAAAACAGGCAAACTGGACTCAAGGTTAAAACTTAATAAATGCAACAAGTACTTACAGGCATTTTCACCAAAAGGAAGCAGTATGATGGGAAAAACTACTGTTGGAGTAAAGTGTCCCGGTACAAAACCCTGGTCATTACATGTGCCGGTAACAATAAGCATTTACAAGAGCATAATTGTATCTGCGCAACAATTACAAAAGGATACAATATTGACTGCAGCTGATATCAAGCAGGAGAAACATGACCTTGCCGACCTGTCTTATGGCTATTTTGAAAATTCGAAAGATGTAATAGGGATGAAACTTAAAAGGCATGTTTTAGCAGGTACTGCGCTGACGCCAGCTATGTTAAGTAAGAGGCAAATCGTCTCACGTGGGCAAAACGTCACAATATATGCTCAGTCGGGAAGCATGGTGGTAAGAATGACGGGTAAAGCACTGGATAATGGGGCAGTCGGAGAGCGCATAAAAGTAATGAACATTAAATCCAGAAAAAAACTCGAGGGGATAATTACATCAACTGGCGAAATAGAAGTACAAATTTAAATATTACTAAATATTAAAGTTTTTTATTTTCTTACCGTTAATGTATGTGATTGCGAAGAAATGAAGTCAGGAGTGAAACAATGACTATTAATATCAATGGTGTATCATCACCCAAGGTGCATGGGGCAACGGATGATAACAAGCTCAGACAGCTAGATGACGAGCCGTCAGTTAAGGCTGAGTCAGGTAAATCTACAACGGCAGATACGGTAAGTCTTTCTGATAATGCAGTGCAGCTAGGCAAGCTTGATAACTCAGCAGTTGCTGCACCAGTAGTGGATACGAAGCGTGTTGAGCAGGTTAAACAGGCTATTAGTAATGGGACCTATGAAGTTGATGCTGCAAAAGTGGCTGACAAACTCATGCAATTTGAAAGTATTCTCAAGTCTGAAAAATAATCAGCTGGCTACTAGCTACTATATAAACCAGCAAATACAGGATTAAGCGTTGATATACACAGAAAACAGGCAGCTGCAAGAGATCGAGCAGGTTTTTGAAAGGGAGATCGAATGTGCTCGTATGCTTTTACAATCACTGGACCTGGAATTTGCCGCTCTTGCGGAACCTCATGCGGATGTGCTGGAAGGTGTGGTGCGCGTTAAACAGGAAAGGATCCAGCAGCTTGAATTGATTTCCAGGCAAAGGGAAAAATTACTTGCGTCCTTTGCTGGTGTAACTGTACATGACGATTCGCGACAGAGAAAACAGTACCAGTTTAATGATAATAAACAATTAACAGATTTATGGAGTGAACTGGTTGATATAGCAGAAAAGTGCCGTGATAAAAACCGGGTTAATGGCAGTATTGTTGAACTAGTTTCAAAACAGTCACGCCATGTTCTGGATATACTACATGGAATTATCACAGACCCATCATCTAACTCTGAACTATATGATAATGCGGGCCAGACAATGAAGTCAGTTAATAAACGATCTATAGTGCACGTCTGATTTAAAGAACCTCTGATTAATTCTATACTATCTCTGGCATACAGGCTGATTCGTAATCAAGGCACAAACTTGAAAGCATGCTTATTGCCTGGTGAAAACATGTAACCTGGAGTACCAATCAGCCTGTAAGCCCCGTCGGGCGGGTCCTGAAGCGCACACCTGCTTCGTTGCACTTCTTGCAAAGGACTTAGGCCACTTGTTGCGAATTGCGCCTCGTATCTGCACGCTTCAGGACTCGCAGAGATAATTTAGAATTAATCAGAGGTTCCTTAAGTCTATTAAATTCAAAGCCACATCCTTGCTCTGGCAATAACATACAATAGTAGTATTGCTCAGATCATTCAAAATTAACTCACCTTTTATATCTCTTAATTAGTTAATTGATAAACGATTTTTTATTAATTTCTGAACATGGCTAGTTATAACTGACAAAGAATTGCCGCCGGGAGGAAAAAGATTGCCGCTGGTCATCTGTTTTTTGTCATAACGCCTCACACATGACCTTCCGAAAATTGTTGCTAATAATATTTCCGCTTACTAAATGCCCATATGATACGGGTTACCATCGTTTCTCAATGATAATGCTGCATGTTTAAGAAGTTGGCACAACGATTGCATTTTTATTTAACAAGAAAAGTTAAAGTTGGAGTAAAACATGCCGATAACATTTGATTCAGCACTTGGAATTCACCAGAAAACACTTGCATTCAGGGCGCAACGTGCAGAAATACTTGCATCGAATATAGCAAATGAAGATACACCTGGATATAAAGCAAGAGACATTGATTTTAAATCAGCGCTGGCAGCCGTAGAAGCTGAGTCAGTTAACTCTCTTACACGCACAAATTCAAAACATATACAGATAAACACGAGTGAGAATAACGCAGAAATTCTGTATCGTGTGCCGAATCAATCATCACTCGACGGTAACACCGTCGATGGACAAATGGAGAAAAGTGCATTTGCTGATAATGCTTTACGTTATGAAGCAAGCATTACTTTTCTTGATCGCAAGTTCAAAGGGTTGATTGCTGCCCTTAAAGGTGAATAAACAGGAGAATAATTATGGCTCTTTATAATGTGTTTAACATAGCTGGATCATCTATGAGTGCACAGTCAGTGCGGCTTAATACTGTGGCCAGTAATCTTGCCAATGCTGATTCTGTCAGCAGTAATGAAGCAGACGTATATCGTTCACGCCAGCCGGTATTTTCTGCAGTAATGGAATCATTTAACGCAAACGGGCAAGCTGTTGATGGTAATGGACAGTCGTCGGTTCCTGTACGTGTTGCAGCAATTGTAGAAAGTAAGGCGGCTGCCAGGCAGGAGTACCAGCCAGAGCACCCTATGGCAAATGCGCAGGGTTATATATTTAAGTCTAATGTTAATGCAATTGAAGAAATGGCAAACATGATGGCAGCTTCACGTTCATATCAGAATAATGTTGAGGTTTTCAATACCTCGAAACAGTTATTACTTAAAACTTTAAGTATGGGCCGTTAGAAAATACTAATTTAGCTGGAGTTCATAATGTCAGGGTTATCAATTGAAAACAGGTTCGCACCAATTAATTCGGCACTTGCTAATGAGGCCGGAGTAAATAAACCAGGTAACAAGTTAAATCAGTCGGATTTTATTGAGTTACTCGTTGCGCAGGTTAAGAACCAGGACCCAACCAAGCCGATGGATCCAGGTGAGTTTATGAGTCAGCTCACACAGACTTCGATGGTAAATGGTTTAACTGACTTACAGACTTCGTTTGATTCACTGGCAACAAAACTTTCATCGGGCCAGTCATTACAGGCGGCCGGCCTGGTTGGTAAATCTGTACTGTTACCGGGTGGCCAGGCCCTGCTGACAGCCGGTAGTAGTATTAATGGCCAGTTAAACCTGGAGAAGCAAGCCAGTGATGTGAGTTTGAATATATACAATAGCCGTGGTGAGCAGATACGAGCATTGCCACTTGGCGGCCATAACGCAGGAAATTTACAGTTTCAGTGGGATGGCTTTGCAGATGATGGCAGTGCTATGCCGCAGGGACATTATCTGGTTACTGCTGAAGCATTGGTCGATGGAAAGCAGCAGGCAGTAGAAGTATTTCTGGAATCACGTATCGACAGTATTTCGCTGAATCAGAGTATTGATGGGCAACCGTCAGGTACGGTATTAAATCTTGCGAGTGGGCAGGCAGTACCACTTAGCGATGTAAAACAAATTATGTAACTTAATATAATTAGCTAAAACAACAGGTAAGAGAACAGGAGAAAGAGATGTCATTTAATACAGCATTAAGTGGTATACAGGCAGCATCCGGTGATTTGGGAATTATAGGTAATAATATCGCTAATTCAGCTACCACTGGTTTTAAGTCTTCACGTGCAGAGTTTTCTGACGTTTATGCGTCAAGCCTGCTATCAAGTGGTACAGATATTGGTCAGGGTGTGCGGTTTCAAAATGTTGCGCAACAATTTTCGCAGGGTAACATTTCGTTCACGGATAATCCACTTGACCTGGCAATTAGTGGCGAAGGTTTTTTTCAGCTGGAGGATAATGGTTCAGCAGTTTATACCAGGGCAGGAAATTTCAAGCCGGATGCTAATGGCAATATCGTTAATAACGATGGCCATTCTTTAATGGCACGCCAGGCTGATGCTAATGGTGCGATTACCGGCGCAATAGCTCCATTACAGTTAACCAATGTCTATACTAATAATGCCAATCCAACCGCTGCATTATCAGCAGGCATTAATTTAGATGCGCGTGAAACACAGACTGACTCAAATTGGTCATTAATCGCAGGGGTGCCAGACACTGCTGGTTATAACTCATCAACCACAACTACAATATATGACAGTTTGGGAAATGACCATACGATTTCTCTCTATTTCAGCAAGCTTGATCCGGCTACAAACCCGAATGAGTGGAATGTCAGAACATTAATTGATGGCACTTTGCAGGATACTACCGCAGTTACTTTTAATACAGACGGTTCCTATAATGCGCCAGCATCTATTCCAGTCACCTGGGACCCGGGTGCTGGTGCCGCTCCTGCGCAGACTTTTAATATGGACCTGTCAGGCAGTACACAATTTGGCAGTAATTTTGCTGTTAATAGCCTGAGTCAGGATGGATATACGGCAGGACAGTTGTTAGGTGTTGACGTTGATGATACCGGTATGTTGTTTGCGCGTTATAGTAATGGTCAATCACAGGTTGTAGCGCAGGTGGTATTGGCTAACTTTGCAAACACACAGGGTTTAAAACCAATAGGCGATACTGCCTGGGCAGAAACATTCGCATCGGGTTCGGCTGTGGTGAGTCAGCCTGGAACTGCGGGTCTTGGCCTGGTGCAGTCTAATGCGCTGGAAGAGTCCAATGTTGATTTGACGGCACAGCTGGTTCGCATGATTGAAGCGCAGCGTAATTTCCAGGCGAATGCGCAGACCATTCAGGCTGAAGATGCCGTAACACAAACCATTATTAATCTTCGCTAGCAATTAGATAAATGCTAGATGGTTAATAACAGATACTGAACAGGAAAACATTATGGATCGTATGCTTTTTATTGCCATGAGTGGTGCCAAGGAAACAATGACCGCACAGGCAATTAATACAAATAATCTGGCTAATGTTAACACCACCGGGTTCAGGGCTGATTTCCAGTCCAGCTTGAGTCAGCAAGTATACGGTGCCGGACATCCTAGCCGTGTTTATGCCAGCGTAAAAGATGAGGGTGTGGACTTTACCAAGGGTAGTATTGTCAGTACCGGTCGTGAGCTTGACATTGCAATCAATGGTGAGGGCTGGTTCGCAGTACAGGCAGCCGATGGAACTGAGGGATATACCCGCGCGGGTGATTTAAAAATAGATAATCTTGGCAGGTTAACCAATGGAGCAGGTTTTACAGTGCTAGGCAATGGCGGCCCTATATCTTTACCCGCTCATGCCAAACTTGAAATAGGATCAGATGGCACGATATCTATTCAGCCACTTGGACAGCCGGTAAATACTCTGGCGGTTATTGATCGCATTAAACTGGTTAATCCCTCAAATGATCAGTTACAAAAAGGTATTGATGGTCTTATGCGCCTACGTCACGGAAAGCCTGCTGTTGAGGATGCCAGTGTGCGTATTGTTTCGGGTTCACTGGAGGCAAGTAATGTGAATTCAGTTGGTGCTCTGGTCAGAATGATTGAGCTGGCACGACAATATGAACACCATATAAAGATAATGCAAAATGCTGAGGAAAATGACAGGGCCTCCGCAGAAATAATAAAAATGAGTTAATCACGATACTAGCAGTAGTGGAGAAAAAATTATGAGTTCAGCTTTATGGGTTGCAAAAACCGGTCTTGAGGCACAACAAACCCGAATGTCAACGATTTCAAATAATCTCGCCAATGCAAGCACCACGGGATTTAAGCGTGATCGGGCAGTATTCGCCGATCTGATTTATCAGAATGTTGTGCAGGTTGGCGCACAGTCATCAGAAGATACCGTTATGCCCTCAGGGTTGAATCTGGGTACCGGTGTACGAACAGTAGCGACAGAAAAACTGTTCACCCAGGGCAACATTGTACAGACAGGCAATGCTCTGGATGTTGCGATTCAGGGTAGAGGTTTTTTACAGATACTGATGCCGGACGGGACAGTCGCGTATACACGTGATGGTTCATTACAGAAGGATGCAACCGGCCAGCTGGTTACTGCAATGGGTTACCCGGTTGATCCAAGTATTAATATACCAGATGAAGCATTAAGTGTTTCAATAAGTTCTGATGGCGTAGTTTCTGTTGTTACACAAGGTTCAGCCTCGCCGACACAGGTTGGAAGTATTCAACTTGCAGACTTTATCAGTCCAACAGGACTGCAGGCGATAGGTAATAATCTTTACCTTGAGTCTGCAGCAAGCGGCTCGCCGCAAATCGGCACACCGGGATTAACGGGACTGGGTACGCTTATTCAGTCATCGCTGGAAGGGTCGAACGTCAACACAGTTGAAGAGCTGGTAAACATGATTGAAACGCAGCGCGCTTATGAAATGAATTCAAAAGCTATATCTACGGCTGACCAGATGCTGCAGTATGCAACCAATAATATGTAAACCTTCATATAGCTAGAAAAAAGAGATGTCATGAAAATATCCGGTTTTATACTATTATTAACAGCAGCTTTAATACTTTCGGCATGTGCTTCGCCCAAGCGTGGTGATGCAGAATATGCGCCGGCAATGCCTGTAAGTTATGCGGGACCTGTAGAGCATACTGATTCTATCTACCAGAGCGGTACGGCCTGGCTATTGCTTGAGGATATAAAGCCTCGTCACGTAGGAGATATGTTAACAGTTACATTACAGGAAAAAACAGACGCCAAGAAAAATGCAGATACAGAAACTAATAAAGCAACAGATAACAATATTACTGCATTAAAATTTATGGGCGCACCTATTACATATAATAATCGAGATATATTAGATACTGAACTTAATTCAGCATACGACTTCAAGGGTAATGCTGACAGCAAACAGAGCAATTCACTTACTGGAAGTGTTACCGTTACGGTTGTAGAAGTTCTGGCAAATGGAAACCTGGTCGTGCAGGGAGAAAAATGGATCAATATCAACCAGGGTGATGAATATGTGCGCTTACGTGGTATCGTTCGGCCAAGTGATATCAGCCCCGATAACACTGTCTCTTCGGAGAGGGTGGCAAATGCTCAAATACAGTATAGCGGCAGCGGTACATTTGCTGATGCAAATGAGCGGGGATGGCTGGCAAAATTCTTTAACAGCTCATGGATGCCATTCTGATGAAAACACAAATAACCGCATGTTCGTCACTATCTAAATTAGCATGCCTGTTTCTGCTTTTGTTTTTACAAATTTCGATTGCTAATGCTGAGCGAATTAAAGATCTATCTTCAGTCGAAGGCATGCGCGACAACCAGTTGATCGGGTACGGACTGGTTGTTGGTCTTGATGGCAGCGGAGATTCGGTCGGCCAGGTTTCTTATACCGCGCAAAGTTTAAAAAATATGTTATCGCAATTAGGTATTGTTATTCCTCCTGGAGTAAAGCCTCAGCCTAAAAATGTTGCAGCAGTAATGCTGCATGCAACACTGCCGGCATTTATTAAAAAAGGGCAAAAAATTGATGTTACCGCATCATCAGTTGGCAATGCCAAGAGTCTGCGCGGTGGTACATTATTAATGTCACCATTAAAAGGTATAGATGGACAGGTATATGCAGTTGCACAGGGTGATTTGCTTGTTGGCGGTTTAGGTGTTGAAGGATCGGATGGCTCAAAAATCACTATTAATGTGCCGAGTGTTGGACGTATTCCAAAAGGTGCGATAGTTGAACGTGCTGTCGTAAATTCATTAGGGCGCCCCAATACACTGACGCTTAATCTTTTTTCGGCAGACTTTACCACTGCCAGCAGAATGGCTGATGCGATTAATAAACAATTTGGAGAAGGCGTGGCCAGGGCGATAGATCCTATATCTATAGAAGTTAAGGCGCCGCAAGCAGAGGCTGACAAAATTGCCTTTGTATCAATGATTGAAAATATTACCCTTGATCCAGGCACCGCATCTGCCCGTGTAATCATTAATTCAAGAACGGGAACAGTTGTAATCAGTAGTGCTGTACGTGTATCACCTGCGGCTGTATCACACGGCAATCTGGTAGTTACAATAAGGGAGGACAAAAACGTTAGTCAACCAGCTCCGTTCTCAAGGGCAGGTACTACAAAAGTAGTAGCCGATTCGAAAATAGATATTGTTAATGAAAATAACCGCATGTTTATGTTTGAACCCGGTGTGGATCTAAACGATATCGTGCGTGCTGTTAACCAGGTCGGGGCTGCGCCGGGAGACCTGGTCGCAATACTTCAGGCTTTAAAACAGGCAGGTGCGCTTCATGCTGAGCTGGTGGTAATTTGATATGGCCAGCATACATAATATATCTGATGCCGGGCTATATACAGATTTTAGCGGGTTGCAGCAACTGCGGAACAAGGCGGAGAGTCAGGAAACATCCAAGTCTAACGAAGCTATAAAACAGGTCGCCAGGCAGTTCGAGTCCTTATTCCTGCAAATGATGCTCAAGTCGATGCGTGATGCAACTTCGACTATCACTGCAACGGGGGAAGCTGCCGAATCAGATCAAACGCGTTTTTATCAGGAAATGTTTGATAAACAGATTGCACTGGATCTCGCCAGTAATGAAAAAGGTTATGGTCTGGGTATTGCTGCTATACTTGAAAGGGATATGAAAGTAACTCAGCAAGGGAAACCCGATGTCCAGGTTGTGACAGATGATGTCGAATTGATACGCTATCAGATTAATCGACCAGGCTCATCAATACAGTTAAACAGTAATGCTAAGCAGGAGTAGGCAAGATGGCAGATAGCAGTTTATTAAGTATAGGTAGTTCGGGCCTGCAGGCATTTCAGCGTTCACTTAATACCATTGGACATAACATCGCTAATGTAAATACTGATGGATACAGTAAACAGTCTGTTGATCTGGTAACTCGCATTCCACAGGCGAATAGTTATGGTTTCGCAGGAACAGGTGTGCAAACCAGCAGCATCAGCCGTTCATATGATGCTTTTGTTGAGGCAAATCTTCGTAACACAACTGCCTCCGCTTCCGAGTTTGAAACATTTCATGCGCTGGCGGCCCAGCTTGATAATGTAGTGGCTGATCCTGACGCCGGGCTATCAACCTCGATCCAGAACTTTTTTGATGCGATGCAGGATGTGGCTGATACTCCCACATCTACCGCTGCACGTGAAGTTTTGTTTAATGAAGGTAACAATCTGGCTGAGCAGTTTAATGCACTTGCTTCGTGGATGGACAGCCTGCGGGGGCAGGTTAATAATGATATTAAAGACAGTGTAACTGAGATTAATCGCTTGAGTGAAAGCATTGCGAAGCTGAATGAAACGATAGTGTTTGAGCAGGGCCGCTCAGGCGGGCAGCCGGTGAATGATTTGCTTGATCAGCGCGATACTCTGATTCGTCAACTATCAGAAATCGTATCGATAAGCACATTGCAGCAGGATGATGGCTCAATAAATGTTATGACTGGTACTGGCCAGACATTAGTTGTCGGCAACAAGGCATCAGCAGTTGATGTTTATATCGAAGCAGGTGACCCGAATCAGCTAGGCATAGCAATTAAAGGTACTGGCGGTGTATTAGTACCAATAACAGCGCAGATTTCAGGCGGGCAACTAGGTGGTTTGCTTGGTTTTAGAGACCGTATGCTTGACCCCGCGATTAACAGCCTGGGGCTGGTTGCCATGGGCCTGGGTAATTATATTAATGAGCAGCAAACACGGGGCATGGATCTTGATGGTTCACTGGGTGCGCAATTTTTTTCTATGCCTCAGCCGCAGGTGCTCACATTAGCAGGTACGCCAGGCATCGTTTCTGTGAAAGTTGATGATATATCTCAACTTGATAATAACGATTATACGTTGCGATTTAATTCAGGTGCCTGGCAATTAACACAAAATGATACTGACCAGGTAGTCACCATGACGGGTTCGGGTACTGCCGCTGATCCTTTCATTGCAAAGGGATTAAGTTTTGAAATTACCGCAGCACCCGTAAACGGTGACGCATATCTTATCCGACCGACACGAAACGGTGCCAGTGACATGCACATGACCCTGGTTAATAATCGTCAGATTGCTGCTGCTGCTCCGATTAGAAGTCTGGCCTCAACAGCCAATACAGGCAGCGGTGAAATTAGTGCAGGTACTGTTACGGACATCAATAACAGTGTTTTTCAAAGCAGTGCCGGCCAGTTATCACCACCGGTATTAGTAAGATTTACCAATAGTACAAGTTACGATATATATGACAATTCTAATCCGGCTGCCCCGGTTTTGCTGGAAGCGGGTATTGCTTATGACCCGGCAGCCGGAGCAGAGGTTTTCCCAACACCTGGCGGGCTGGATCATGGTTATCGTGTTCACATAAGCGGGGCACCTTTAAGCGGAGATGAGTTTAGTACTGAATTCAACACAGGCGGCATTGGAGATAACCGTAATGCTTTGTTGATGTCAGCAATAGCAACTACTAAAGTAATGGCAAATGGGACGGCAAGTATCAGCGATAGTTACAACTCACTGGTAGCGGATGTTGGCACTGGCACCAGGCAGGCTGAATTTAGTAGTCTTGCGCAAAATCGTATGCTGGAGCAGGCAAGGTCAGCACGAGAATCAACTTCCGGCGTTAACCTGGATGAGGAAGCCGCAAACCTGGTTCGTTTTCAACAGGCTTACCAGGCTGCAGCCCAGGTTATTAGTGTAGCAAATTCATTGTTCGATACCCTGTTTAATGCGGTAAGAAGATGAATCTCAGGAGATAAATATGCGATTATCAACATCACAGATTTTTCAGCAGGCTGTCAGCGCTATGCAAAATAAACAGGCAGAGCTTGCAAAGGCGCAGTTACAGCTTGCAACTGGTGAAAAAAACCTGGCGCCCAGTGATGACCCGGCAGCAGCTACGCGCATACTTGATCTTAATCATGTTATTGATACAACAGCACAGTTTCAACGCAATGCTGATTTTGCTGATGCACGTCTGTCACTGGAAGAGACAGCTTTGACGGATGTGGGTGATTTGTTACAGCATGTCAGAGAACTTTCAGTGCGTGCAAATAACGCTACATTAAATGCGGCAGACAGGCAGGCCATTGCAGCTGAAGTGCGAGCCAACCTGGATGCTCTGCTTCAATTGGCAAACAGGCAGGATGCTCAAGGTGAGTATTTGTTTTCAGGATTTCAAACGGCCACCCGGCCTTTTGCTGACAACGGTGCAGGTAATTTCACTTATGCTGGTGACCAGGGACAACGAAGTGTACAAATTGATACCAGGCGGCAGGTGGCTGTCGGTGATTCGGGCGATGAAGTCTTTATGAAGATTGATGACGGATCCGGTGGTGTGAGCAGTATGTTTGGAATACTTTATGACTTTATGACTGAGCTTGAGGCAAACAATACATCAGCAACAACACAAATCCGTCTGGATTCAGCCATTGATTCAGTTTCAAATACACGCGCACTGATTGGTGCGCGTATGAATACAATAGAGAGTCAGAGAAATGCAAATGACAGTTTCTCACTTGTGCTGCAGGAGAACCGCTCAAAGCTGGAGGATCTTGACTATACAGAAGCAATCAGCCGTTTTCAGCAACAACTGCTCGCGTTGCAGGCATCACAACAATCTTTTGTAAAAGTTGAGGGCTTGTCTTTGTTTAACTATCTGTAAAGCTTAATGTCGCAGGTTTAGCTGTAGTTCACATTAATCTGAGACATAAGTCGGGCATTTGTCATAGCGACATGTCATAAAAAACCGCTAATGGCCGCTCGCTCCCCCCCCCCCCCCTTTTTTTTTGTTCATGCGGCTGATGCTCACTGGTAGTCGTGACCAGGTCATGTCTCTAACAGTTAACTGTACACAGTGCTATATTAAGCAATCTTAATAACACAGCATACAGAATCACATTGCCCAACATTGGGCGTCTTTCGATGATCACGCGAAAAAGCAGACATGACGGCTGATCAAACACCCGCAATAATGCCCTGACTTAGCGTGTTTACTCAATAAGCCATGTATTATAGTTATTGATTACTTTAAAAAACTAAAGTTATCTGAAGTTCTGTCGAAAAAATAGTTGGAGGCGGTAAATATGTAACACAACATATATCCGCCAAATATTAAGTACTATTTGTCGAGATTAAATCGGGAATGGTACAGCACATTTCGGAGAATAATTATGGCTCTTGTCATTAATACTAATATTAGTTCACTCAATGCACAGCGCAATGTGAACAGAACAAATATGAGTCTGGAGACCTCGATACAACGCCTTTCAACCGGTCTGCGTATCAATAGTGCAAAAGACGATGCTGCAGGTTTAGGTATTATCGACCGTATGACCTCACAGGTCCGTGGTCTGAACCAGGCGGTGCGTAATGCGAACGATGCAGTTTCAATTTCACAAACTGCAGAAGGTGCGATGCAGGAATCAACCAATATTCTGCAGCGTATGCGTGAACTGGCGGTTCAGTCTGCCAACGATTCTAACAGTGGTGCAGACCGGGTTAATATTCAAAAGGAAATTAGCCAGCTGTCATCTGAATTAAACCGTATTGCAAGTCAGACTACCTTTAATGGTAAAAACATTCTTGATGGCACATTTACCGCGGCACAATTCCAGGTTGGCGCGAATGCAAATGAGACTATTGCCGTTACACTGGGTAATTTTTCAGCAAGTTCCATGGGCGCCTATCAATCCACAAGTATTCTAAATGTCGGTGCGATTAGTGCTGCAACAGACGCGGATACAAACAATGTTGTTGGTGATACGCTAACCGTAACCGGGGCAGCAGCATCTGATGTAACTTATGCTAATGATGCCACTGCAGCTGAAATTGCCGCAGCGTTCCAGGCTGTTAGTGATACCACGGAAGTGACGGCGACAGCATCAACCAGTGTAGATATTAAGTATGCAACCGGTGTTGCTGTTGGTGAAACGGTATCATTTGAGTTATCAGCGGTGGATGGTTCTGCGGTCGCGCAGGGCGGTGTTGCCAATATTTCATATACGCTGACTTCAACCACCGATTATGCAGGCCTGCGTGATGCAATTAACGCTGAAACCAATAGTACCGGGATTACTGCCACACTCAATAGCAGTGCAGGTACACTGACGCTGGCAAATGCCGATGGCCACAACATTTTCATTAATGCAGTGTCTAATGGTACTGCCGATGATGCGGTGTTAGATGTTGGCGCCACGGCTACTACCTTTACATCTTCAGCTACATTAACCAATGATACTACCACTGCTGCAAACACAGATGCCATATCTGTTGGTGGACAGGTTAGCTTAAGTGGCTCTTCAGGATTTAGTGTAACCGGCACGGTCCCTACATTTGCTGCTGCAGATCTTAATGCTACGCTATCAAGTATTGCTGATGTAGATGTTTCAACTCGTGCTGGATCAAACAATGCGTTAGAGGTCATAGATAAGGCCCTGCGTACTGTTTCTGACAGCCGTGCTGACCTGGGTGCAATTCAGAATCGCCTGGAATACACCATTTCAAACCTGTCAAACGTATCTGAGAATGTATCTGCAGCGCGTTCACGTATCCAGGATACGGATTTTGCTTCTGAAACTGCAAACCTGACCAGGAACCAGATTCTGCAGCAGGCCGGCATTGCAATGCTTTCACAGGCCAATAAGGCGCCACAGGCTGTACTGGCATTACTTCAGTAGCGGATCTGGCTATTTAGATAAGTCCGGGGCCATCATGCCCCGGGCGATTACTGTATTAGGGTAACGTTATGATATCCAATATACTCAAACTAGATGTTCCTGTTGCGGGCGAAGCAAAAATGCCTGCTGTTGATAAGATCAGTCATGCTGTTGAAAAGGACATTAAGGATGCAGCGGTTCATGGTTTGCCGCAAGACGGCAAAGAGTTGCCGCATGATACGACTAAACAATCCGAAACAACACTGGACAACATCAAGCAGGCTGTACAGAGTATGAACGATTATGTGCAACTGGCTAATCGACAGCTTGAATTCAGGCTCGACGAGCAGAGTGGACGCACTGTCATTACTGTGCGGGATAGCGATACACAGGAAATAATCAGACAAATTCCGGATGATGAGGCACTTCACTTTGCGCATAGGCTTCAACAGGGTGACGAACTGAAACTTTTTGACAAGTTTGTTTAATTTGGCACTGAACTTGCAATAAATTTGTTAAATTAAATTTATCGTTAATGCAAAATCAATTTTGTTATGCAGGCAAAACTGTTATTGCGTAATCTAACTTAGTAAAAGACTGGAGTAAGGTCATGCCAACTATTTCTTCTGCAGGTATCGGATCCGGGCTGGATGTGACCAGTATTGTTGATGGCCTGATGGCTGTAGAAAGACGGCCATTACAAATCCTGCAGGGAAAGCAACAACTGTACACAACCCAAATCAGCGCATACGGCGAACTTATCTCTGCTGTTTCATCTTTTCAGGCTTCGATGGAAAATCTAAATAGCCTCACTGCACTGGATAAATTCAAAACCAGCAGTACAAATTCCGAGCTCATCGATATAACATCAACAGACAGCCCCGACCAGGGAAGCTTCGATGTTGAAGTAACACGCCTGGCTGATTTCCATAAAATGTCATCAAATGAAATTTTATCTACGGATACATTTGGTGGTGCAGCGGGTGATTCATTCTGCATCCAGGTAGGCAGTGATATTGCTGATACGATTACAGTTGATTTAAGCACAGCACAAACTCTGGCGGATATTCGTGATGCGATCAATGCGGATGAAAACAACCCTGGTGTCAGGGCAGCGCTGGTTAATGGCGATAACAGCTTACAAAAACTGATTTTAACTGCTGAAGATATTGGTTCAGTTAATGCGCTGACCCTGTCTTATGGCGGCGCAATTAATTCAACAACATTTGGCCTGCAAACGGTAAATGATATTGGTGGTGATACTGCGCAGCTGGACGCGGAATTCATTATTGACGGGTTTACCATTACACGTCCCAGGAATACGGTTAGTGACGTGATAGCAGGGGTAACGTTTGAATTAAACGGCGCACAGCCTGGCACGACAACACGGTTATCTATTACGCGAGATACGGCTGCAGCGGAAGCCCAGGTAAAGTCGTTTGCCAGCGCATATAACCAACTAATATCTTCAGTTAAAAGCCAGCGTTCGGGTGTGCTGGGTACAGATAATCTTTTAATTTCGATTGAAAGTCAGGTGAAGCATATACTGAATAGTTCAGCGACATCCGGAAGTTTGAACACACTTTCAGATGTTGGGCTTGGTATTGATAAAGAGGGGGTCATGTCGTTAGATGCAGACGTATTAAAAACGGCAGTTGATAGCAAAGGTTATGCTGATGTTGCACAACTGTTCGCCGCCGAAGGAGATGGATTTGCTAATCGACTAGCCGCACTTACAGATAACTGGATTGGCAGTGATGGTTTTATAAGTGCGCGAACAGATGGCTTGAACAGGCGGATTAATGATCTGTCTGATAGACAAACATCAATTGAACGTAATCTGGCAATCGTCGAAGCTCGCTATCGGCAGCAGTTTTCTGCACTGGACGTGCTGATGTCACAATTTCAGAGTACAGGCCAGTTTTTGACCTCTCAGCTTGATCAATTGCAAAGTCTGACACTTAACAATTCAAAATGAGAGCGAAACGGGTAGTATTAAATAAATTCAGCCAGATGCTTACTAGAGTTATATATTACTTAAAGTAAAAATTGGCCTGGTCGATAATATAAATACACACAGGAGACTACATAGTGCAGACAACAGCTAGAAAAAATATAGATGTATATACCCAGGTCAATAAATATTCCGGGGTAACAGATGCCAGCCCACACAGACTTGTCGAAATGTTGCTTGAAGGGGCCCTGGAAAAACTCGCAAAGGCAAAGTATTTTTTAAAACGTGGTGAGCTGGTGACGAAGGGTGAAACGATTGGACAGGCAATAGCAATAATCGGTGGCCTGCAATCCGGCTTGAATATAGATGCCGGCGGTGAACTGGCGGAAAATCTTGATCGTCTGTACGATTATATGGCACGCAGGCTATTGCAGGCAAATATGGAAAATGATGAGAACATTATAGATGAAGTCTCTAGCCTGTTAAAAGAAATAAAAACTGGTTGGGACGCTATACCAGCCGAGATAAGAAATAAATAAATATCTGAGCCCGTCTCATAGATTGAAAAAACACAATTGATATTAAAGGTTATATGTCATGAGGCGTAATTTAAGGTGATGAGTAAATTATCTGCTGACAAATTAACCGAACTTGTTGAGCATAATAAGCAGATGCTCAGAGACGCAGAAGATGGCAACTGGGAAAAAGTAACCGAAAATGAATTAATACGCCAACAGCTACTTAAAGTCTTTTATTCCGAAAGCTCAGAGGAATATGAAGCAGAAGACATTATCAATGCAATACAGGAAATATTTCTAATAAACCAGGAAATGACACGGCTTGTCTGGAAGGCTCGAGATAAAGTAAAAAATGTTATAGCTGAACTGGGAAAAGGCAAAGCAGCAATAAATGCCTACACAAAACACATGCCTTAATATACTTTACCAGGTAAATATCTGTGTTGTTCATAAACGTCGTTTTATAGGAATAAAAAAAATAAAGTAAAACTGCGGTTGCACTAGCTACAGACCTGTGAAAAAAAGGATGCAGGTATTGGTTGCTGTGGCTACGGAATATCCAGACCTATATTATGATGCCAGAGTTTGATAGTAAGCTTACGTTTTTCCTCTTGTGCAGAGGCTGGCAATTTGCGAGTATCTTCTTTAATGATATTTACATAATGCAAGAACTATTTCATCGCCGGGTTAATAATCACGTTATGCCAGTAACTGCTCATTTACAGAGCTTTTATATAACTGCTTAAGTTCACATATCTGGTTCAGCAAAGACAATTCAATAATCAGTTGTTATTTGAGTGAATGGCTTGAGCAGGGAAACATAACTATCTGCAGACACGTAAGTGGATAATTGTTCTTCATTCTCATTAGTGGCAAGAATAATTACTGGTATCCATCAGTTATAAATATCATCATTTATATGAAATCGCAAAGAATGCAGGAGTTAATGGTGCGCCATGTCTTTTCATTTAACATCAATTAAAATATGCGAAACATATGTTTTGAACTAAATTCAGTGCCTGCTATCACTGTAGAAAACCCGGGCATAAGCATATTATTATTGATGTGATTCTTTGTTTTTTACGAAGTGCTGACTACAAGGACAGATCCATGATTATTTGCAGTTACAGTATTGGATAAAGCTGGCTTCAAATACTTCTCCTGTAACTTATTTTTATTAATCAACGCCAGGACATTAATAGTTGATCGTAAAGAGCTGTTCAAAGTTAGCAACTTTTAATATATTGTCTATCTGTTTACTTGGTTGATCAATAATCACAGACCCGCCATGGCATTTTGCATGCTCACGGAGCAGTAACAGCATGCCAAGCGCGGAGCTATCCATAAAAGTCGCATCGCTCAAATCGATATGATAGGACACATCATCTTGCCCCGGTATTTGTCGATAACTGTCTCTGAACACTTGAGACAATTTATAATCAAATCGTCCAGTAATATTAATATTTACCTTTTTTCCGTTGTTAGATACTTTTTGACTGATTGACATGATACACACCCAAAATATTCCAACTAACAAAACAAATTACTAGATAATATATCGACTGTGATTGGTAAATCCTTAGGGAATAAGGCAAATTCATGGTATTGAATGGCAGATTATTACCATCATGGTGGCAAATATACAGTGCTGCTGCCGTGTGAAACATACTAAGTTAGCAGTATTTATTATCTAGTATGTGCCTTACTGCTTTAAGAATAATTTGTGCTGGTTAAATGCACATATAGAAGCGAAGCCGTATGCGAACATGGTCCAGTTTCTTCGTAAGGAAAACAACCGGTTGAACAAAACAGATTAGCTTAAATGTAGTGTGGTCAGGGCGTTATTTAAATTAAACGAATTAAACCTGTTCTATGCTGCATTGATTTTTTTCAGCAAGTTAATAAATTCATCTGCTTCCACAGGCTTGCTGAAATAATATCCCTGTATAAATTCACAATTCTCCTTCATTAAAAAATCGAGCTGGCCCTTGTTTTCGACGCCTTCAGAAACAACTGACATGCCGAGGCTCCTGGCCATTGCTATAACAGCCTTAACTAATTTTGTATCTTGTTCGGATAACAATAAATTATTAATGTAAGTGCGATCAATTTTTATTGAATCAAAATTATAACGCTGTAAATATGATAATGACGCATATCCTTTACCAAAATCATCAATTAACATTTTAATTCCCATCTTTTCAAGTAATTTCATCGTTTCAACTGTGCTTTCTGTTTGCTTCATTAAAACTCCTTCAGTTAATTCAAGCTGAATTGCATCTGGTGATAAAGCATTATCTTTAAGGGAGTTTCTAATAGTTTCCACGATGTTCGAATTAGAATGAAATTGGCGTGCAGAAACATTTACAGTCACACTGATATCGTGCGATCTTTGTTCGCGCCATTTTTTTACCTGCCGGCATGCCGTTTTGATAACCCATTTACCAATTGGAACAATCAGCCCGGTGTCTTCTGCAATTGGAATAAAATATTCAGGTGCTATCATTCCAAGATTATTAGAGTTCCACCTTAATAATGCTTCTGCTTTTACAATTCTTCTAGTTTTGGAATCGACAATCGGCTGATAAATTACCGAGAATTCATTTCTCTCCAGGGCATGTCGAAGTTCCAGTTCGACATCCATGCGCATTTTTGCATTCACCGTCATATCTTGTGAATAAAAGCAATATTTATTCTTGCCATCATGCTTCGAGCGATACATAGCTGTATCCGCGTGGCGCATTAGCGTATTGCAGTCTTTTCCATCTTTTGGGTATATTGCAAAACCAAGACTTGGCGTAATGTTCAAATCAGTGCCTTCCACGGTGAAAGCTTTTGAGAAACTTTCGATAATACGCTCGCCTACATGATGAACTACCATTTCACTAGATTGCCCATTCTCAGTATTATCACTCTCAATAATAAGTAAGAATTCATCTCCACCCAGCCGCGCTACCGTGTCACTTTCGCGGACACATTGAGACAACCTTCTCGCAGTCTCCTTTAATAATTCATCGCCAGCAGCATGCCCAAATGTATCATTAACATACTTAAAGTTATCAAGATCGAGAAAAGCCACACATGGCTGTAATTTATGCCTTTTTGCTTTTACCAGTGTTTGATAAAGCCTGTCTGTAGCTAGACTTCTGTTTGGCAGGCCGGTCAGTTCATCATAATTGGCCTGTCTTTTTAGCTGGTTTTCAGCCAGCAATCTAACATCTATTTCTTTCTGCAGTTTTTCATTAGTGATTTTTAATTCGACAGTTCTTTGTTTAATCTGCTTTTCCAGACCGGCCTGTGCTGAACGAAGATATTCAGTTGCCTGCTTCTGCATTAACTGGTTACTTAATCGTGCCCAAAGTACATCGAAATCTAAAGGTTTGCTAATATAATCATTTGCGCCAAAGTCAAGTGCCTGTACTATTTCAGTTGAAGAACCTCTTGATGCAACCAGAACAATGGGTAACTGCAGTTTCGAATATGACTTACGCAGTGTTTTTAAAACAGTAATGCCATCCATTTCAGGCATTGCTACATCCAGTAATACAAGGTCAGGTAAATTCCTGTCAATAAGCTGCAGAGCAGTTTCACCATTACATGCCTCGGTAACATGGATATTGCCAAGTTCCAGAATTTCTCTTATTGCGGAACGTAGTGCTTTACTGTCATCAACGACAAGAACATCTAATACCCTGCCAGATGAAATAACTTCATGTATTTCAGGTATATATTTGATAGCGGTCATTGTCTCTGCCCTGCCAGATATTAATTTGCATTCACCTTGCGTTGCGAATGAGCCGATTCATTACTATTCAAATGACCAGCAATATGACTAATAGAGGATATTTTGCCTACGGCACCCTGCATTCTTGTTCCTGCCAATATTCTACATACAAAAATGGCTTTTTATAATTAGTGATTGTCTGCGTGGTTGCATTTATCGACTCCAGAATTCTTTCAGAAATTAATGATTCTTCATTTCGTGCCTGGCGTTCGCCCGGCAGCAGATTATATGTGAATGACAATTTACTGGCACTGGTAATATACAAGCAATATCCATGCCATGATAATGCCGGCTTCGATAACTCACGCATGATTGCAGTCTTCAGTGCATTCGAGACTGATAACTTAATATTTCTGAAAGCGCTATTTGTCGTCGGGTGAATTTTTAAAAATGTATTTGTAATTTTCTTCACAGCTTCAATATCAGCTGTTTGTTCAGCCTCTCTTGGTTCTTCAAGCAAACCGGACGATTGTTCAAGGTATACGGAAATAACTCGATTCAAAAGATTCTAATTCCCCATTTTTTGCGTTTTATGCAGTTAATTTAGTACTCTAAATTCCAGCATGGCAGATTCATTAGTAGTGTTGCTGAAATTGGTATCATCCCGGTACCGCTACCACAATCAAGCTGAGATTCTGATCTTTCTGCAATCGTAGTTGCAAGCCACATGGGGCCCAGCGCTGGCGAATTTCACGGTAGCTATATTGTCCTCAATTGCAGACAGCATCTCCGTCATGCTTGCTGTTCCTGCAATGAATCCTGAAATGAGTGCAGGGCAATGGTTACTGATTGAAATTACTGCTGGTGTAGTCGGGAGTCAGCTGTCTATCGGCTTTGTCGCCAGAGCCGCTGTTATGGGGCAGGTGTGTGGTAACTATATAATTGTTTACATCTGAAATGGACGCCAGTTATTGCGCTGGATATAACGCTAGTATTACCACACATTTATTAATAAATGCTGATATATTCTAGCCGCCTACTACATTAGATTAATTCTGTGTAGAATTCATCGTTAAAAGTGACATAAAGATAACTTTTGCTAGTGAACCTGATTTGAAAATTCGTATACTGTATTTACAATACCATACATTATGTAATTCAAAAAGATCTTCATAGCTGGCGGTTATTCTCTTATCCTTGAATTTCTACAGGAATTAACTGTGCTTGATCATAAAAGTGCATCGCAGAAACCACATGTTTTAATCATTGATGACGATGCTAACATTCGTTTGTTAATGAGAGAGGCCCTCACAACTGACATTTACACTATAAGTGAAGCTGATACTGGCGCAGCGGGTCTAGATCAGATAAAAGCGCAGCAACCGGATTTGGTTTTACTTGACCTTAAGATAGCTGGCAGTAATGGATACGAGGTATGTGCTGAAATTAGCAGGCGTTATCGTGATGCTGATATTTCTATTGTTATGCTGGCTGCGCATGAGGATCCGGAATCAATAGAAAAAGCATATCGCCTGGGTGCAACCGATTTTATAAGTAAACCCATAAATTGGGACACATTTCCATACCGCATTCAATATTTAATAAATGCACGAAATGCAATTTTAGAAACAAAAAAAAATAAATTACATCTGGAATACATGGAACATATTTCCCGCATTATTACACAAAATAAAAACAAGGAAGTTATTATGCGGGAAACAATGCTGGCAATGCTTGACATATTTTCTGCAGATCGCGCCATTCTTATTAAGCCACATGAAACAATAGAGAATGAATATGTTGTCGATTGCGAAATCACAAATAATTCTGCTGAAAACATTAAAGGTCCTGCTTCCCCGGTAGCAGAGACATTTGACAAGAATATCTTATTGCGAGCAGCTCATTCAGAATATCCCGTCGTGTCTCGCTATGGTTCGAGCGATCCAGACCAGGTATCAGACAATGCGCCTAACCAGCAAATGGTTAGCGCGCTCCACTTAAAATACACACAAAACTGGTACTTAATAATTCAACAGCACGTACTTCAGGAAAACTGGACAATTACAGATGTGGAGACCTTTTATAAAATCAGTTTGCGGTTAACTAATATGCTATCCCTGCATCTTTTAACAGAGGAAATAAGTCGCACTGAAAACCTGCTTAAGCAGTTGCAAAAAATCGGTCATTTAGGAAACTGGCACTGGAGTGCAGTGAGTAATTACCTTACATGGTCTGATGAAGTCTATCGAATTTACGAATATCAACGTGATTCATATTTTCCTGATATTAACCAATACTTTGCAATCGAATTTCAGGAGGATGCATTTCGTTTAAGTCTATTTGATGAAATCAAAAACAAATCCAGGCATTCATATCTAATAGAACATCGGATACGAACACCGGACAATAATATCAAATGGCTTCGTGAGCAATGCGCTGGAACATATGATAAAAAAGGAGAGCTTCTCGAGGTCAACGGTATAGTTCAGGATATCACCGATGCTTACAACAGAAAACAACTGGAAGTTCATGATAATAAAATGGATGCTATTGGCCAGTTAACGAGTGGCCTGGCACATGATTTTGGCAACCTGATGACAGTCGCCAAAGGAAATCTCGAGCTGCTTGAGGCTGCCATATCCAAACAGCAGTGTATCAACAGTGAGAACAGGGAATTACTTGCAGATGCCCGCGCGGCTGTTAATGATAGCGTTGAATTGACCAGGCAGCTTTTAGCCTTTTCACGAAAAGAATCGATTTCGCCTGCTTATCTCAATATTAAACAAACTGTAAATAAATTTAAAAACCTGTTTCAAAATACTCTCGGAGATAGAGTATCTATGTCAATAAATATAGATGAAAGCTTGCCGGACATTTATGTGAATCCTTCACAGTTTGAAAGTTCATTATTAAATATACTCATCAATGCTCGAAACGCAATGCCAGACGGAGGGGCAGTAGAAATTAATGCGGGAATTATGACTGCAACACCCAGCCAGGAAATGAATCAGCATGATAATAATTTCGCTAATAGATATATATGCCTTTCCATTAAAGATACTGGTGCAGGGATGAGTGATGACGTATTAAAGCGGGCAATAGAACCTTTTTTTACAACACAAATAAACCGGGGAAGCGGTCTTGGGTTGAGTATGGTATATGGTTTTTTAAAACAGTCCGGCGGCGAACTGACAATAAAAAGCCAGCCCGAAAAAGGAACAACTGTTTGTATGCAATTCCCTATGTGTGATGTCAATGTACTGGAGAATACTGAAACAGGTGCTATTCAATAGAGCATGTAAGCAAATAACTATTCTTTTTGTTGAAGACAGGCGCACGTTAAGGCAGCGCGCTGTTTAGACAAGCCGGGAATAACCATTCTGCGAGCAAATGATGCAGCCAATGCTAGAAAGCTATAAAAGTCTACTAATGTCGATTTATTGTTTACTGATAATGTAATGCCTGGTGATATGAATGGTTACGAACTTGCTGACCGGGCAAGCAGTGAATTTCCTGACATAAAAATACTTCTCGCCACTGCAAGGTTGAGTCTCAAAATAAACAGGCTGAAGAAAAAAATTCAGCTGCTCGAAAAGCCATGCACTAAAAGTGAATTAATTCGTAGTTTTTTCAGCTGCATGAATTAAACAGCATGTCAGTCTTATCAGTACATAACAGATAAAATCGCTCGGTAACTGTATTTACGGCCTCATGTTTACAATTATTTACATAATAAGCCTGTCTGGTATCGCCAATTTTTTGTCATACAAACTATTATCAATAATAGAAAAATGACATATAAAAATGGCGGTTGTAATGATACTTCACAAACTACATACAAAATCTCCTGCGAACATTATTTATTTGAATCACTGTAAATTTACTGTGAAAGGGAAATAACTATGGAGGATACAGTAGATAAAGAGGTTCAGGCCCCTGTAGTGCAACGCAAGACTACGCTGTTTAGAAGCCTGGTAGGTAAAAGCTCCGCCATGCAAAAGATTCATAAAGAAATACGGCAGGTGGCAACAAGTGATGCCAATGTTCTGATCCTGGGGGATTCTGGTACTGGTAAAGAAGTAGTGGCTCGTAACATACATTACTTTTCAAATCGCGGTAAAAAAGCATTTGTTCCCGTAAACTGCGGCGCCATACCCCATGACTTACTTGAATCTGAATTATTTGGTCATGAAAAAGGCGCTTTCACTGGGGCTATTACTTCCCGTCAGGGTCGTTTTTCTATGGCAGAAGGCGGTACTCTATTTCTTGACGAAATTGGTGAAATGACAATGGCGATGCAGGTCAAGTTGTTAAGAGTACTGGAAGAACGCGTATTTGAGCGTGTTGGCGGCACTGCAACTATCACTGCAGATGTAAGGATTATTGCTGCAACTAATCGCAATCTTGAAGAAATGGTTAAACAGGGTAAATTTCGTGAAGATTTATATTTTAGATTGGACGTATTCCCGATTAACCTGCCAGCTTTGCGTGATCGTATTGAAGATCTGCCTTTACTGATTAAGGAGCTTGTCACAAGACTGGAACAAACCAAACGTAACTCTGTTCGATTTACCCAGGATGCAGTAGTAGCCATGTCGAGATATGACTGGCCAGGTAATGTTCGTGAATTAGCAAATCAAATTGAAAGAATGTCTATAAAACATCCCAATGGCTTAGTGCAGGAAAGTGACTTACCCGGAAGAATCAGGGTGAGTGCTTCATCAGGCAACAAGGGACTCGAACTACACGAGATTGATGATAACAATGTTCCGTCCGACTACAATAGACCCGCTAATATCACCATGCCGCAATTTAACTTCCCGGCTGAAGGCTTCGACCTTAAATCCTATATGGCTGATTTGGAAGTTAAAATTATTCAGGAAGCTCTAAATAATACCGGTGGGGTTATTGCGCGTGCTGCGGAAACTCTTGGCTTACGGCGTACTACGCTTGCCGAAAAGATGCGTAAACATCATATTGACAAAACTCCAGATAACTCGGAATATATTAGTTGTTAATTTGAATACTATGCTATGACTTGTTAATTAATGTTCGTTCTTTGCCAAGTACGTGACGTGCAATCAGGTCACGTACGTCATCTCCCATGAATTCAAATTCTACCGCGGTTTTGTACACTGGTTGTTCAGTATTCTCGTTCTGGTGTACGCAAGATTTAACCCTGGCATAACTGAATATGGTCATATTTTCCGGTAGCAATTTCATTTGTAGCTCCAGCATTGCACCTGCAACAAAAAACTTGTCAGATAGAAATGAGCAGCCACCTGCTCCTATATTGATTTGATATAGCTTCATACTGTTTTCAGCGGTATGGTCCTGAATTAAATATTCACCAAGCAAATTTATTTTTTTATCCAGGGTAGCAAGGTATTGGGCTATGTTAGGACTGGATGACTTTATTACATTATGCAAGGGCTGCAATTCTCTGCTTAACCTGTCCAGGTTAGCTTTAAATGTATACTTGTTTATCGGTAAGCTGTGATCGAGCTTTTGAACTGAA
>JAJDNP010000152.1 GCA_022340645.1 Gammaproteobacteria bacterium
AGCCTTTGCAACCACCGTGCTGGCTGGCTTCTTCCCGTTATTTTTCAAGCAGTTCTGGTCGGCACAAAATTCCATCACCGACAGCACGTTTCAGCTTGGCGCGGGCAATGCGCTGGCAAGCCTGATAATTGTTATGCTGGCGCCGCTGCTAGGTGCAATTGCGGATGCAGGTCAGCTAAAAAAGCGCCTGCTTATCGTTTTTTCGTTACTGGGTATCTGTATGACGCTTGGCCTGTATCTTGTCGAGCAAAATTCATGGCTGATGGCGATCTGTTTTTTTGTGTTAGCCTCAATCGGCTTTTCAGGCAGTGTCGTTTTCAATGATGCACTGCTGGTTAATGTCACGGAAGAAAAAAACTATGACAAGGTATCGGCCTATGGTTACGCAATGGGCTATCTTGGCGGCGGCCTGTTGTTCAGCGTTAATGTCGCCATGGTCTCAAAGCCGGAATGGTTCGGGTTTTCATCGGCCAGCGATGCAGTTCGCTTTTCATTCATCACCGTCGCCATCTGGTGGTTAGTGTTTTCAGTTCCGCTGTGGCTTTTTGTACATGAAGGTGAAACCAGGGAAAAACACTCAGTTAAACAGACCATGTCTTCGGCAATAACTCAGCTGGTTAATACCTTCAAAAAGATAAACGAACTCAAAATGATTGGGCTTTTTCTGCTGGCATACTGGTTATACATTGATGGTGTTGACACCATCGTCAGAATGGCTGTTGATTATGGCCTCGCCATTGGCCTTGAAGGTTCGGACCTGCTGCTGGCCCTGCTTATAACGCAATTTGTAGGCTTTCCTGCCGCCCTGGGTTTTGGCTACCTGGGCGCACGTGCCGGTACAAAACCCGCCATCATGCTGGCCATTGCTGTTTATGTGGCGGTCACTATTCTGGCCTACAATATGACTTCAGCGGAGGAATTTTACGCCCTGGCGGTAGTCATCGGCCTGGTACAGGGTGGCATTCAAAGCCTTAGCCGCTCCCTTTATGCGCGCATCATTCCCAAATCCCAATCTGCCGAGTTTTTTGGTTTTTACAATATGCTGGGTAAATTTGCAGCTGTTTTAGGGCCGCTAATGATCGCTATCATTGCCGCCATGTCGGACAGTTCGCGACTGGCAATACTATCGGTAAGCATTCTTTTTGTTGGTGGTGGCATCCTGCTATATTTTGTTGATGAGAAAAAGGCAGCTCAATTATCGAAAGACTATATAAAATAGCAAATTGTTTGACCTGCGTTCACTAACAGCAGCCACATTACAAGCGATTCACCACACAGACACAAGAACACAGAGTTTTTTATTTTGCAGGACGGCATAAGGCCTTGCCGTTGCTGGCAAACCATGCCTGCAACACTTTCGTTTATGCAGGCCTGTCTGCTTAGTTTTTTGAAGGATAGATTTTGGCCGCATATCCGCATTCCTGAGAATGATCTGACAGGGCGAAGGCGATCCTGAATGTCCGTTGGTGAAAAAGAAAAAACTTTAGATTCTTCCGCAAATGAACGCAAATGCACGCAAATTATTAAAAGCAAAAAAATAAATTATCCACAGATAAACACAGATAAAAATGTTTATAGGCTTTTCAACATATGTGTTCATCTGTGGATTTAAGTTGTTTTTTATTTGCGTATATTTGCGTTCATTTGCGGAAGAATAGGTTTTTCCTGGCAGTCTGCACATAGCCGGATTTGCTATGCCACTCTTAATCCCTGTTGTTATCCTGCAGAAGCCTGCCGGCCTTCTTCAACCAGCATGTAGTGCATGTATTCAATTACTTCTTCAAAAGACGGTTCATCATGAATCAGCTCACCGTTTACGACCTTTGGTGCGCATAATATTTTTTCGACGTCCTTAAACGAAATATTTTTAATTTTCATTTTACGATACAGATCAGGATGATCTTCTTTAAACATGATCTCTTTTGATTTATCTATCACAGCATTTTGCAGAACATTGAGCCTGATGCACTCATGATTTTCTTCATCTGTCTGTTCCGCAAGTTTTTTGATATCACAGTTTCTTTTCCTTTCTTCCATTGCCTCTTCAAATACGATATCCAGTTCATCACGAGTCATGCCATCGAGCTTTTTCATGGCATCCTGTTCCAGGATTTCGATTAAACTCTCAAACGGCAATGTCCACAGTTCTTTGTCCGTTATTTCTTCAGTTATATTCACGTTTAGCTCTCACTATTAATTCAAATGATCATAAATCTAGAGTATAGACACGAATGCATGAAGGACAAGCAATCACGCTGGTAATACAGGTAGCTTGCGCAGAAAAAAACTGAAAAGATGATTACGACAAGCATTGTTCACGAGACTGCTAATGAAACGATTAAATACTGGCCAGGCAGCTGCCGAATAAACGGTATTCTGGGATAAAAAACGTGTTGCTGGAATGAATACGTGGTGCTGTAATATAGCAATCCGGACATTCTCTGCCTGGTTCAGGTTTCACTGGAAAAAATTGCTGGCCATGTTATTTAGCCAGCCCTATCATGCCATGCTGTTGATGCCCTGTATGTTTTCCCTCACAAAGGGCGCGTAGCTGCCGTCATCATCGCAAATATGATTCATTAACCAGAGATTCAGCAATTTCGTTAAATCTTTGATCACGTCAATCCCTTTATTATGCTTATGGCATATTATCACTGCTGATGATGGTGCAGATCACCTTACGGTCCTTGCGAGGACCATCGAATTCGCAAAAGAAAATATTCTGCCAGGTGGAAAGGCCAAGTTCACCATCGATAAGCGGTATCGTTTCTGATGGGCCGACCAGGCCCGATTTCAGATGCGAGTCACCATTGCCATCCTGTGCATCGTGCAGCCATACCCCTTTGGGGATCATTTTTCGCAACAGGTTGACCACATCAGTTTGTACACTGTCATCCCAGTTTTCCTGGATCATAATGGCAGCGGTTGCACCCTGTGCATAAACGTTTACGATACCGTTGCTGATACCGCTGTGCTCTACTATTGATTTAACCTGCGGCGTAATATCCACCAGTATTTCGCGCTGCCTGGTTTCAAGCCTGATAGTCTGATGCATTGTTATCCACCTGCTATTTTCATAAGTAAATTCTATGACAAACACCACTTCAGTAGCGAAACATAATTACTTAACCACCACTCAATTTAATTATCCAGATAGTATATAAACAATTCTCGGCTTCACGCAAAGCCGCAGGCCACGCAAAGGGTGATGCTATTGATAAAGAATATATAAACAGAAGATTCATATCATAGCTTTTTATTGATTTTAACCGGGTTTGGAACATGAATGAGGTGCATCGGACAATAACACGCCGTGAAACCATCCATGGTGGCTCAACAGCCGCATCCATGCGGGTGATGGTTATTGTCCGATGCACCTCATTCATCTCAGTTACCTTAACGGGGCAGCAATGATCCCTGGATTAAATTAACCTGAAATCAGCCAGTAATGGTGTGTGATCGGACAGGCGGTTCCATGGCTTACCGTGTAACCGGCGGCAGTCGATGACTTCAAGTCCACGAAAATAAATACGATCCATCGATAACACGGGTAACATCGCAGGAAAGGTAAGCGCGTAAGAGCCGTGGCTGGTTTTAAAGGCCTCATTAACGCCGAGATCCTGATGCAGATACCGCTCAGCACGACTGCGCCAGTCATTAAAGTCACCCGCAATGATCAGCGGCTCGTCACCTGGCACATGTGAATTGATACGTGTTACCAATGTTTTTAACTGCCGTTCTCTTTCACGGTGAAACAGGCCCAGGTGAACGCAAATAATATGAATTTTCTGCTCAATCCCTGGTGCCTGGATCGTGCCATGCAGCAGGCTGCGGCTGGCTGTCTTCATGATTGACACATCGATGTTTTCCCAGCTAATGAATGGATACTTGCTTAATATGGCATTGCCGTGATGACCGGATTTATAAATCGCATTTTTACCATAGGCATGATGCGGCCATACCTCGTCAGCAAGAAACTCGAACTGTCTGTTATTTGGCCAGTCATCAAAACGCTGCCTGGTAATTGAACGTTCACCATGTATTTCCTGAAGAAACACTACATCAGCATCAATCTGGCGTAATGAGTCCTTGATGTCATGTAGAATAAACCGCAGGTTGCCTATGCTAAACCCCTTATGGATGTTGTATGTCAGAACTTTTAATGTTGTATCTGGCATGAGCTTATGGTCTTTTACCCGTTTTTGTTTATTTAAGTAAAATACAGACTGTCTGTCAGTCAATGAGCCCAAAAGTGACTATTGAATTAATTCATCTGCTACTGTTAATTATAATCGCAAATGGCGCGCCTATCCTGATTCGTATACTGTTAAATGACAGTTTTATGCTTGCCGTTGATTTCGGTCAAAAACTGCCGGACAATAAACCGCTATTCGGCTCATCCAAAACGTGGCGAGGAATTTTTGCAGCTTTGACAGTTACATCGCTTGCAGCCTGGCTGTTTGGTTACTCCCCATTGACAGGTCTGCAGATCGCCGGTTTTGCCGTACTCGGCGACCTGTTTTCGAGTTTTACAAAACGCAGATTAGGCATGCCGCCAAGCAGCATGGCGCCATTGCTCGACCAGGTGCCAGAGTCTCTTTTCCCTGCTTTCATGCTGCGAACAGCGTTCAATCTTGATATTTCCTCCGTAATATTGCTGGTATTGATTTTTATCATTACCGAACTGGTGCTTTCTTATATATTCTACAAATGGGGATTGAGGAACAGGCCATATTAATGAATCAAACACATAAACAGATATTCAATCTACCTAACCTGGTCAGCTTTATCAGAATATTGATGGCGCCGGTGCTGATTTACTTTGCTATTGCACAACAGCCATACTGGTTTATTGGCACCCTGATATTGACCGTATTCACCGATGTGCTTGATGGTTTTCTGGCCAGAACATTAAACCAGATAACCGAGATGGGATCACATCTCGACAGCTGGGGGGATTTCGTAATTTACTCAACGATGGCGATCTGCGCCTGGGTTCTGTGGCCGGATATTGTGCAGCGAGAAATTATCTACTTCACCATCATCGTGATTAGCCTGGCATTGCCTGCGCTCACTGGCCTGCTTAAATTCCACAGTTTCACCAGTTATCACACATGGAGCGTAAAACTCGCTGTTTTTGTCACTGTTATTAGTTACGTTTTACTTTTTACCGGATTGCTCGACTGGCCGTTTCGGCTGGCCGCCCTGCTCTCCCTGTATGCCGCGTTAGAGGAAATTGCAATTACATTATTGATGAACCATCAACGCGTTGACGTGAGAACGTTTTGGCAGGCAATGGATCACAGGCAAAAAAAGGGATAAAACAGTCATTAGTAAATATTAAATTAGCGGCCGATTAAGTCATCAAGCTTTTGCTCCTGTTTTTAACTGGTGACAAACGACTAACGACTAATGACTAATGACTAATGACTAATGACTAATGACTAATGACTATCTTTCAAAATATTTCTCTATCCGGTCAAATGCTATATTGATGGTATCCTCATCGACGCAGTAGGCCATTCTCACATGATGTTCACCCGAAGGTCCAAATGCACTGCCCGGTGTCACGGTAACCCTGGCATTGTTCAACAAGTCAATTGCAAATGCTTTCGAACTCGTGTGCTCAGCGATTATTTTTGGAAAAGCATAATAGGCGCCCTCGGGTTTCTGATTTGAAAAAACATGTGGCACCTGATCAAGTCTTTGGCAGATGAGTTCTCTGCGGCGATGCAGAATTGATTCAAATACCTGTTTATGATCGGAGGCCTGGTTTAAAGCAACA
>JAJDNP010000005.1 GCA_022340645.1 Gammaproteobacteria bacterium
GCAGTTGCCAGTGAAATCCCACTATTAATACCCATATTAATAAACAATGTTATTCTTATAAATATCAATAGCATGCATTATTATTTTAAGGTACTTTGTGCCCTTGTTGCAGGTTTAAGTTAAAAATTTGTTACCTATTTACAGCATTTAGCCAGCTAAGGCATATACATTCCGCCGTTAACGTTAATGGTTTCACCGGTGATATATGCTGCCCCGGGACCTGCCAGAAAAGCTACAACGGCCGCTATATCCGCAGCATCTCCCAGGCGATTTAATGGAATTTGACTGATTAATGCCAGTCTTTGCTCTTCAGGTAATTCCCTGGTCATATCCGTGTCAATGAAACCCGGCGCCACACAGTTTACTGTAATATTCCTTGAGCCGATTTCGCGTGCCAGCGACTTGGTAAAACCCAGCATGCCAGCTTTTGTTGCTGAATAATTCGTCTGACCAGGATTACCGGTCAAACCGACGACGGATGAGATGTTGATGATGCGGCCCTTTCTTTTTTTCATCATGTTGCGCAGTACCGCTTTAGACAAACGATAGATAGACGTTAAGTTAGTGCTGATAATTTCATTCCATTGTTCGTCTTTCATCATCATTAATAAATTATCCCTGGTGATACCGGCATTATTTACCAGGATAGATACCGGACCGAATTCATCGGTAATTGCACCAATTACTTCAGTTATTGAATCAGCATCGGTCACATTCAGGCACATACCCTTGCCGCCCCCTGAATATGAATTGGCTGACAGGTAAGCAGTAATACTTTCTGCACCGGCATCCGAAGTTGCTGTTCCAATAACGGTTGCACCTTGCGACGCCAGCTGTTCCGCAATGGCTTTGCCAATGCCACGGCTTGCACCGGTGACCAGTGCGATTTCACCTTCTAGTTGTTTACTCATAATTTATAAAAACCATGTTTATATATTTCTAATATTGTTTCTTAGCTGCCGTTATCGCGGAATTTATTCCGCCAGAACCACGCTATATCGGCAACAGGACGTTGATAACTGTGTCATATCAACAAATGTTAGATTTCCGCAGACATTGTATCCAGAAATTTATCCATTGCTGCAACCGAGTCAAACGAGAAACTTCGTATTTCATTGTTGATACGACGCGTCAAGCCGCCTAATACCCTGCCTGGTCCACACTCAACAATCGCATCTGCACCATCAGTAATAATCTGAATGGTTTGTGTCCAGCGTACCGGGTTATACAGCTGTCTAACCAGCGCATTACGTATTTCATCAGGCTTGTCATGTGATTTAGCATCAACATTATGGATAACCTGTATTTTTGGCTTATTAATGCTGACATCTTTGAGGTAGTCTGCAAGTTTATCAGCCGCCGGTTTCATCAATGAACTATGTGAAGGCACGCTCACCGGCAAAGGCAAAACACGCTTTGCGCCCTGCTCCTTGAGCAGTTCCATTGCCTGGTTAACCGCCGCTGTGGCACCTGCGATTACCACCTGACCGGGCGAATTGAAATTAACCGCTTCAACCGGCATCCCGGTGTTACTGCTTACCTGTTTGCAAATAGTTATTATAGGATCATCATTAAGACCGATCACCGCAGCCATTGCTCCTTCACCTTCGGGCACCGCTTCCTGCATTAACTGGCCGCGCCTGGCAACCAGTTTAATTGCATCAACGTAATCCAGTACATCCGCAGCCACCAGTGCAGCATATTCGCCCAGGCTATGGCCGGCAAATACCATTGGCGTTAACAGGCACTGCTGTTGCATAACGCGCATCACGGCAATATCAGCCGCCAGCATAATCGGTTGTGTTATTTCGGTTTGATTGATTTTTTCAGCCGGGCCGTTGCAAACGATATCCCAGCAGTCATAGCCTAAAACGTCTGAAGCCTGCCCGAATGTTTCTTCGATTTGCGGCCATGTCTCTGCATAGTCAGACAACATACCGATTGACTGTGACCCCTGGCCGGGAAATACAACTACTATATTAATTCCGTCCATTAATTTACCCTTTGATATTGAATGGAATAATTATTTTTATAATGAAAGTGCTGCGACGCTTATTTCAGGTCCAGAACATCCTGCATGTCGTACAGACCATTTTTTTTATCTTCAAGCCAAAGCGCGGCTCTGATTGCACCATTGGCAAAAGTCATTCGGCTGGATGCTTTATGCGTTATTTCTACACGCTCGCCGATGCCGGCAAACATAACGCTATGATCACCGACGATATCACCAGCACGAATGGTTTCAAAACCGATTGACTTGCGATCACGCTCGCCGGTTACACCTTCCCGCCCGTAAACGGCACAGTCGTCGAGCGTGCGTCCCAGGGCATCGGCTACTACCTCACCCATGCGCAGTGCAGTACCGGAAGGGGCATCTACTTTATGACGATGATGCGCTTCAATCACTTCAACATCGAAGTCATCACCCAGTACACGTGCTGCCAGGTCAAGCAGTTTAAAGCACAGGTTAACACCGACACTCATGTTTGGCGCAAATACGATAGCGATGGATTCAGCTGCCTGCTGTATCTGCTGTTTTTCCTCACTGCTAAACCCGGTGGTACCTATGACCATGTTTTTATTATTGGCAACACAGTAAGCTATATTCTGCAGGGTGACCTCGGGACGGGTAAAGTCAATCAGCGTGTGAAAATCGGCTGCCACTTCTGACAGTTGAGAAACCAGGGTTTTGTTTAAACCGCCAACACCGGCAACTTCACCGGCATCATGTCCTATGAACGGACTGTTTGCATGCTCAATCGCGGCGCCTAACTGGCAGTCTGGATTTTCAACACAGGACTGAATCAGGTTGCGCCCCATGCGTCCCGCGGCGCCAGTGACAGCAATATTTAACATTTAAGACCCCGAAGATTATTATTATTCTTGTAGTTTGCCATTATACGGCAATTAAAAAAACTATTTTATCCACAGATGAACGCAGATAAACACAGATAAAAACTTTACTTTAAATTTTTTCGGTCTCTGACCGGTGTGTTAGTAAAAGTCCTCGCCTTTAGACGATAGATAAAAAATCAGTAATTAGATGATAGATAACGATGACAACGTCTCCAGGCATGCTTAATCGGTCGAATTCGATTGATCTGGTTTTCAGCCGTAACCTGAAGCCGCAGGCTTTCAGCCGTTGTATTATTCACATCTGTGTTTATCTGCGTTCATCTGTGGACAATACGTTTTAAGCTTTCAGGTCGTCAAAGAATTTTTTCATTCGGTCAGTCCATGAGGTATTTTGCGGGCTGTGATGTTCGCCGCCCTGCTGAATTGAATTGTCAAATTCTCTTAGCAGCTCTTTTTGTTTGTTGCTAAGTTTCACCGGTGTTTCGACATTGACACGGCACAACAGATCACCTGTCATGCCGCCCCTGACCGGCTTCACGCCTTTACCGCGCATGCGGAATGATTTACCCGTCTGAGTTTCAGCGGGTATCTTCAGACGAAGCTTGCCGTCGAGTGTCGGCACCTCGATTTCACCGCCCAGTGCCGCGGTAGCAATGGATATTGGCATTTCACAGTAAAGATCATTATCTTCCCGGGTAAAGATATCATGCGGTTTGACATGCATCTGTACGTATAAATCACCGCTTGGTGCGCCCTGTTCGCCTGCTTCACCTTCATTTGCCAGACGGATTCTATCACCGGTATCCACACCTGCAGGCACTTTAACTGACAGTGTCTTCTTCTCCTGTTTGCGCCCCTGGCCGTAACAATCCGGACATGGATCCGTAATCATCCTGCCTTTGCCGCGGCACTGCGGACAGGTTTGCTGCACTGCGAAAAATCCCTGCTGCATACGTACCTGGCCGGCACCACCACAGGTGGTACAGGTTATCGGTGAAGTACCTTTTTTAGCACCGCTGCCTGAGCAGGTGCTGCAGGTAACCATGGTCGGCACAGTAATTTTTACTTCCGTGCCAAATACGGCTTCTTCCAGGGTCAATTCAAGATTGTATTGAAGATCCGAACCGCGTTGCGCCCGTTGTGGACCGCCTCGACGGCCGCCGCCGAATATATCACCAAACACATCACCAAAAATGTCTTCAAATCCGCCGCTACCACCAGGCCGCCGGCCACCCATGGATGGATCTACGCCTGCGTGTCCATACTGGTCATAAGCGGCTCGTTTGCTTGCATTGGTGAGTATTTCATAGGCTTCCTTGGCTTCCTTGAATTTTGCCTCGGCATCTTCATCATTACCGGTATTACGGTCTGGGTGGTATTTCATCGCCAGGCGGCGATAGGCTTTTTTTAAATCCGCATCACTGGCATCTCGTGCCACGCCCAGTACTTCGTAATAATCTCGCTTTGACATGATTGTTTATTCTTTAACTATTAAATTTATGCATAAAAACTAATTAACCAGACAGACATAAAGAAAAACTTTTTTGATCCGCAAATGAACGCGAATGAATGCAAATAAAAACTTTTATTGTTTTATACATTTGCGTTCATTCGCGTTCATTTGCGGAAAATTGTATTTCCTTTAGTTAGCTTTATATAAACCGGTCTCCTAAAACAATATTAGCTGACTACCGTAAAAAGTTACTTGTCGCCCTTGTCCTTAACTTCTTCGAACTCGGCATCAACCACATCGTCTTCGGTGGATGTACTTTCAGCCTGCTGAGCACCTGGCTGTGCGCCTGCCTGCGCGGCCTGTTCTGCGTAGGCTTTTTCAGCGATCTTGCCGGCAGCTTCCGTAAGAACCTGTGTTTTAGCCTCGATTTCAGCCATGTCGTTGCCATCAAGCACTTTTTTCAGTTCAGCGATGGCGGCTTCCGTCGCTGCTTTTTCATCAGCATCCACCTTATCGCCAAGATCTTTCATTGACTTCTCTGCAGCATGAATCATGTTTTCAGCCGTATTTTTCGCATTCACCAATGCATGTGCCTTCTTATCTTCGTCGGCATGTGCTTCGGCATCCTTGATCATTCTATCAACTTCGTCATCAGAAAGACCGCTTGATGCCTTGATCACGATGGACTGTTGCTTGCCTGTAGCCTTGTCTTTTGCAGAAACGTTAAGTATACCGTTTGCATCGATATCAAATGACACCTCGATTTGCGGTATGCCGCGTGGTGCAGGCGGAATATCAGTCAGGTCAAAACGGCCCAGTGATTTATTGCCTGCGGCTATTTCGCGTTCACCCTGTAATACGTGAACCGTAACCGCGCTCTGGTTGTCATCAGCAGTGGAGAATACCTGGGATGCCTTGGTTGGAATCGTTGTATTCTTCTCAACCAGTTTGGTCATTACGCCGCCCATGGTTTCGATACCCAGAGATAACGGGGTAACATCAAGCAGCAGGATGTCATTTACATCACCGCCTAACACACCACCCTGGATCGCTGCACCGATGGCAACGGCTTCGTCAGGATTGACATCCTTGCGAGGTTCCTTGCCAAAGAAGTTCTTCACTTCTTCCTGCACCTTGGGCATGCGGGTTTGACCGCCAACCAGGATAACTTCGTTTATGTCGCTGGCAGCAAGACCGGAATCTTTCAGCGCCTGCTTGCATGGCCCAATGGTACGGGCAATTAAATCATCAACCAGGTTTTCCAGTTTGGCGCGGCTTAATTTAATGTTTAAATGCTTGGGCCCGCTGGCATCTGCAGTAATGTACGGCAGGTTGACATCAGTCGACTGCGTAGAAGACAGCTCGATTTTTGCTTTTTCAGCCGCTTCTTTCAGACGCTGCAGCGCCAGTGGATCATTATGCAGATTAATACCGCTGTCTTTCTCGAACTGATCTGCCAGGTAATCAATCAGACGGGTATCAAAGTCTTCACCACCAAGGAATGTATCACCGTTGGTTGCTAGCACTTCAAACTGATGCTCACCATCAATTTCCGCAATTTCGATAATTGATACGTCAAAGGTACCACCACCGAGGTCATAAACCACGATTTTGGAATCACCATGCTTTTTGTCCATGCCGTACGCAAGCGCAGCAGCAGTAGGCTCGTTGATAATACGTTTGACATCAAGCCCCGCAATGCGGCCGGCATCCTTGGTTGCCTGGCGCTGCGAATCATTGAAATACGCAGGAACGGTAATCACCGCTTCGGTGACTTCGTGACCCAGATATTCTTCAGCGGTCTTCTTCATTTTCTGCAGAATACGCGCAGAAACTTCCGGCGCAGCCATTTTTTTGCCCTTGGCTTCTACCCAGGCATCGCCATTGTCCGCTTTAATAATTTTGTAAGGCACAAGCTTGATGTCGCGCTGCACAACGTCTTCATCGAAACGACGTCCAATTAAACGTTTAACCGCGAAAATGGTGTCTTTCGGATTGGTTACCGCCTGGCGTTTTGCCGGTGAACCTACAACGACTTCATCATCGGTAAATGCGACGACCGAAGGCGTGGTACGAGCGCCCTCGCTATTTTCAATGACTTTCACTGAATCGCCATCCATGACTGCAACGCATGAATTTGTTGTACCTAAATCTATACCTATAATTTTACCCATTGCTGGTCTCCGATTATCTTAATTTGGCCACCTGATATATATCTTGGCGGCAGTAATATGTATTGTTAGCTTGTATATGGGGCTGCTTTTATTAAATCCAAGTAAATACTTACAAAAAAAGCGGCAAATTTAATATTTTGAAAAAAACAATTCTTATCCGCAAATTAACGCGAATGAACGCAAATTTTTAAAAAAATAAAAAAGCTTTTATTTGCGTTTTTTGCGTTAATTTGCGGCAAAGGATTTCTTTTAATTTTATTCCACCGCTTTTGATACCATCACCATCGCCGGGCGAATTAGCCTGTCATTCAGCAAGTAACCTTTCTGCATTACTGCAATGACCGTATTAGGTTCAACATCGGCACTTGGCTGCATTGACATTGCCTGATGTTTTTCGGCGTTGAATTTCTCGTTAATGGGATCAATTTCTTCAATGCCGAGTTTTTCCATCATTTTTTCCAGCATGTTCATGGTCAGTTCCATGCCTTCTCGCAGACTTTCAGCGCTGGCATCCGTAACCGCCAGTCCCATGGCCATGCTGTCTAACACGGGCAGTAACTCGGTAACGAATTTTTCAATACCGTACTTGTGTGCGTTTTCG
>JAJDNP010000006.1 GCA_022340645.1 Gammaproteobacteria bacterium
CATGATCATGATAGAACTCGAATTTGAGACACGGCCAGGCATTGCTGTCCCACTTAATGTTAGAAACATGGATTGGGAACTGTTGTGCGAGACCGTATGCCGCATGGATGCGGCATTCGAGTGTACAAGGAGGTATTCACAGCGTGTCACGGGCGACCGTTGCCAGTTCATGTTTCGGATGACATAAACAGTTATCTCTTTCATGTATAACAGTGAGTTATGTGTACGCCTGTAATTTAAATGGGACAGCTATGACGGCCAGGCGTTAACTGTTCTGCCACTATGAAAGATGTGTTATATAATGCAGATATTATTAACCCGGCGACAATATATGTCGCCGGATTAATAGATAGAAAATTGAGAACAGTTAGCCGATGCCCGTTGCATTGTTATTTCTGCCGCCAGGTTATACGTTAAATCGGAAATGCATTACATCACCATCCTGAACGATGTAATCCTTACCTTCTACACGCATTTTCCCAGCTTCTTTTGCACCATGCTCGCCATTATTTTCGATGAAATCATGGTAAGCAATCGTTTCTGCACGGATAAAGCCTTTTTCAAAATCTGTGTGAATGACAGCAGCGGCTTTTGGCGCCGTCGCACCGATAGGAACCGTCCAGGCACGGACCTCTTTTACACCCGCGGTAAAATAGGTTTGTAAGCCAAGTAATTTGTAACCAGCACGAATAACGCGGTTTAAACCGGGTTCCTGCAAACCAAGTTCTTCGAGAAATTCTTTTGCTTCTTCTGCATCCAGTTCGATCAATTCTTCTTCGATTGCAGCACAAACCGCGACCACGACAGCATTTTCAGTCTGTGCGCGCTGTTCTACAGCATCAATGTAAGGGTTATTCACGAAGCCGTCATCATTGACATTGGCAATATACATTACCGGTTTAACTGTCAGTAAATGCAGGTCATAAAGTTCGGCCAGCTCTTCCTTGCCTAAGCCCATTGAGCGCACGGGCCTGGCTTCATTTAAATGGGCAGCAACTTTTTGCAACAGGTCATATTTTGCTTTAGCTTTTTTATCACCGCTTTTTGCAACCCGGCCGACTTTGTCTACCGCTTTTTCAACCGACTCGAGATCAGCCAGCGCCAGCTCGGTGTCAATAACTTCAATATCACTGATCGGGGCTACCCTGCCTTCAACATGCACGACATCATCATTATCAAAGCAGCGAACGACATGTGCAATCGCATCGGTTTCACGAATATTGGCCAGGAACTTATTACCCAGCCCTTCGCCTTTTGAGGCACCAGCTACCAGGCCTGCGATATCTACGAATTCCATCGTGGCCGGCACCACTCTTTCCGGTTTAACTATTTCTGCAAGCTTATCCAGTCGCGGATCTGGCACCAGAACCACGCCGACATTTGGTTCAATGGTACAGAATGGATAGTTTTCTGCCTGAATGCCGGCCCTGGTTAATGCATTAAATAAGGTAGATTTGCCAACATTAGGCAAACCAACAATGCCACATTTAAACCCCACTAGTTACTCCTGGTTAACCGTAAAAAAACATAAAAACTTATCCGCAAATGAACGCAAATAAAAAACATATACAGACAACGCTAACTAGCGGTATATTAATCGAAGCTGGCATGTATAACTGATAATGAAATAAATGGATATATCTTATTTGCGTTAATTCGCGTTTATTTGCGGAAAAATAGCTATTTACTGTGCAGTTTCTGCATTGCCTGTTCAAGCGCACCTGATGCTAGATCCGGCAACACGGCCACGGCATCATCAATATCTTGATCAATTAGCATACGTTCGTCTCGCGATGCATTATGCAGCACATAATCAACAACCTGGTCCTTGCTTCCCGGGTGACCTACGCCAATCCTCAACCGATGAAAATCATTTGAAGCCAGCTGATTAATAATGTCACGCAGGCCATTATGTCCGCCATGTCCGCCGCCGTTTTTTAATTTAGCGGTTCCGGGCGGCAGGTCAATTTCATCATGTACCACCAGCATCTGATCCACCGTGATGCGATAGAATGACAGCAGGCTTTTTACTGCGAGCCCGCTTCTATTCATAAAAGTACCCGGTTTAAATAACCAGATCTCCTTGCCACCAAGTGTGATTTTTGCGACCTCACCGTGAAACTTTTTTTCAGGACGAAACACGGCCGAATATTTACGCGCGACTTCGTCAACAAACCAAAACCCGGCATTATGCCGGGTTTCAGAGTATTTTGGACCGGGATTTCCCAGACCGACGATGGCTTTAAGATCGATCGATCGAGCAACCATGCCGATACTTATTCGCCGCCTTCACCTTCAGTCTCCTGATCTTCTGCAGCTTCCTCATCCATTCCAGCACCGCCTTTACGTGTATGCATGCTGACGACAGTTGTATCACTGTCTTCACCATGTTTCAGCGCAAGGATTTCAACCCCTGCGGGCAGCTTCAGATCAGACAGATGATAAATGTCACCGAGGTGCATGTTGGAAAGATCAACTTCTATAAATTCAGGAATATCTTTCGGTAAACATTCCAGTTCAACTTCATTCAACACATGACTGACCACACCACCTTCAGTTTTAACACCCGGCGATACGTCTTCGCCAACAAAATGCAATGGCGAGTGGACATGCACCTTGGTATCTTTCTTAACGCGAATAAAGTCCATATGCATCACTTCCTGCTTAAAAGGATGATGCTGGATATCACGTAATAAAACATCTTCAGCTTTGCCGTTAATCACTAATGAAAGAATCTGTGAATAAAAATGTTCATTGGGAAGTTCATGCTGAACATCCTTTTGCAGCAGCGTGATAGACACTGGGTCCTTGTCGGCACCGTAAACAATGGCAGGTAATAAATTTGCGTGACGCAGGCGGCGGCTCGCACCTTTCCCCATGTCTTCACGCAAAGTAGCGTTTAATACTAAACTCATGGTTATCTCCGAGTATATCTAGTTAAAAATGTACTTCATTCGCGACCAAATGAAGCCTGTATTGAAGTATTAACAACTTCTATTCAGTGGTTTAACCACCAAATTTATGGCAGCTGCAAAAAAATTACTCGGCATATCTTTATGCCTCGCCCCTCCAGGGCTAGCATTCAAATTGCTCCAGGCAATTTAGTTGCAGCTGCATTAATCTATGTACATCTCACTGACCGACTCATCCATATGAATCCGTCGTATGGTTTCTGCCAGCATTTCTGCGACTGATAACTGGCGTATTCGATCACACTTCTGCGCTTCCTCAGACAGCGGTATAGTGTTGGTAACTACCAGCTCATCCAGCACAGATGCATTAATATTCTTAATTGCATTTCCTGACAACACAGGATGCGTACAATAAGCCGATACACTTCTGGCGCCTTCCTTTTTCAATGCAGCTGCGGCCTTACATAAAGTCCCAGCCGTATCAACCAGGTCATCAATGATGACGCAGTTCTTGCCTTCCACTTCACCGATGATGTTCATTACTTCAGAAACATTCGCTTTTGGCCGGCGTTTATCAATGATGGCCAGGTCAGCATCATCAAGACGTTTCGCCAGTGCCCGCGCCCTGACCACCCCGCCTACGTCCGGTGATACAACCAGCAAGTCATTATGAAACTTCTGCCAGATGTCCTTTAATAAAATCGGTGACGCGTACACATTATCAATCGGTATATCAAAAAAGCCCTGGATTTGATCTGCATGCAAGTCCACCGTTAATATACGATCCAGCTTTACGCTAGCCAGCATGTTGGCAACCACTTTCGCGGTTATCGGTACCCTTGCAGAACGCGGCTTTCGGTCCTGCCGCGAATAGCCATAATACGGCACGACAGCCGTTACACGTCTAACCGACGCACGGCGCATAGCATCAATCATTACCATCAATTCCATGATGTTGTCATTACACGGCTGGCAGGTTGGCTGAATAATAAAAATATCGCGGCCACGTACGTTTTCCAGTATCTCTACGCAGATTTCTCCGTCGCTGAATGTTTCTACGCCGATTTTACCAAGTCTGGTACCTAAAAGTTCAGCAATTCGCTCAGCTAATGGAAGGTTGGCATTACCTGCGAATATCATTAACCGGCTTTCGACTTCTTGATTCACCTGTTCTAGTCTCTCATTCAACTATGGTGGTACCAGCAGCTCAGAGCCATTCACCAAGCAGCATATAGTTCTATTTAGCCAATTTGGCTGGGCCGGCAGGATTCGAACCTGCGCATGCCAGGATCAAAACCTGGTGCCTTACCGCTTGGCGACGGCCCAATACTTATTCTCTAAATCTTCTTCACCAGCTTTACTACCAGCAGTTTCAAACCTGCGCATGCCAGGATTCTAAAAATTGATGCAAAGGTGACTTATTCAAGCCCCTTGCAACAAAGCAAATCCACGACCCGGATATCGGGTTATTTCTAATTTGCTGCAAAACTTCTTCTGCCTGCGCTTTTGTTTTAAAACTGGCGAACACCGAAGCACCTGTACCGGACATGCAAGCTTTTGCATATCTCCCTATGATATCAATAGCTTGCAGCACCATCGGGTATTCTTTTATCACCACTGGAGTACACACATTCCGCCACTCATGCCGCGAAAGGTCGCATAGTTTGATGGCAGAACAATCTCGTGTCAAATCCAGATTACAAAATACCTCTTTTGTTGAAACATGTACCGGCGGTATCAGCACCAAATACCAGTTTTCCTCCAGTAAAACAGGACTTAATTTCTCACCGACTCCCTCTGCAAAAGCCGCAAAGCCACGAACAAAAACCGGTACATCCGCACCAAGTCTCAATCCCATTTCCGCCAGCTCATCGATACTGAATTGCATGTTCCATAAAGCATTCAGCGCAAGAAGGGTTGTCGCCGCATCTGAACTGCCACCACCCAGTCCGGCGCCCATCGGGATGTTTTTTTTAAGCGTGATATCTACACCAAAGGCAACGGCATACGCAGGGTTTTTCTGCAGAAAAGTATCCCGTAGCAGGTTTGCCGCCCGGATAATGATGTCTTCATTTTCTGCTACATCAAAGTTTTCACACTGACGAATGATTCTGCCATCGTTGCGCAGAGTAAATTCCAGTTCATCAGAAAAATCGATAAACTGAAAAACCGTTTGCAGTTCATGATAACCATCATCACGCCGTCCGGTGATATGCAACATCAGATTTAATTTTGCCGGTGCCGGCCAGGCAGCATTTTTCATTGGTAATGCTGTGAGTTGTCTAATTGTCTATCAGCCATTGCCTCAGGGCCAGCCGAACATCCAGTTCGTCATCATTGTCCCGGTTTACATAAATGGCATGCGGCATTAATATCGTATTACCCAGGTATTTGTTCATTTCCACGTTCCAGCCGGCCTGTTTTACTCTATCGAGCAACCCCTGCTTATTCCAGCTGATTTTTTCAATTGGCAATGATCTGGCGGGCAAACCACGGACCCAGTCTTTAATTGCACTAACCGGCAAATCGACGTCGAGCACCGTGGCTAAAACGTCATCAACGTTGTTAACTACTTTTCTCTGCCCATCGGGAAAAAGGATTTCGGCAAACTGATCATTTCCCTGTATTAGATGGCTACCGGCACCCATCGGCGCGATCAATCGGATTGAAAATTCTTCATTCGACTCCTTCCAAATGATATCCATTGAGCCACCGTTACTTGCAGTCTGTACACCCAGGCGGCCACGTATCTCCCAGATGCTGATCTGCTGTCTTTTATGTTGTTCTGCCGCCCAGCCCGCAGGCTCAGTAATTTTCCGCTTACTTTCAACAGCAGGCTCTTCCTGGATAACCTGCTGTTCCAGCATGGCGCAGGATACAAGCATGAAATATGCAATAGTAACTGCCAGGCAAACCGAAATATGACGAGTCATAAAGATTTTGAGGTTAAAGAAATAGATCAGAAACTTCCGTGCAAATATTGTAATAGCTACATCCAGTGAAAACAAATGAAAAGCTTGTTTCACCACAGAGACACAGAGCTCACAGAGTAAAACTTTTTATACCGTTTTCATTATTCGCCACAGGCGAGATAAAAATAAAAGAACCCGGTGCCCTCTGTGTCTCTGTGGTTAGAATTTATAGCCTCAAGGTTTTAAACGCTTCAGCGTTTCAACCAGCACCGGGTTATCAGCATTGAGCGACTTACCCTTATTCCAGATTTCACGGGCTTTATCCTTCTGATTTGTTTGCCATAACACTTCACCGTAATGGGCGGCAATTTCAGCGTCTTCCAGCATCTCAAATGCCTTGGACAACCATTTTAATGCATCATCCATTTTTCCCAGGCGGTAACTGACCCAGCCAAGGCTGTCCAGAATGGCGGGATCGTCCGGGACCAGGTCGGCGGCCCTTTTAATATAATCCAGCGCCTCCTGGTATCTTGAAGTACGGTCAGCGAGGGTATACCCCAGTGCATTCAATGCATTCGCATTGTCGGGTTCTTTTGTTATAACTTTTAGTAGATCAGATTCTGCCATATCAAGCCGGTCGACTTTTTCTGCCATTAAACCACGGGCATAAAGCAGGTTAGTATCATCGCGTTTTTGCTGTAATGCACGACTAAACATCTCCACACCCTCTTTATAACGTTTTTGCTGGCGCAGTATCTCACCTTGTGCAAGGTAAGATTTCACACGCAAAACCCAGTCTGTCTGTTCTTCTGCCAGCACTTCCAGTTTTGCTATCCCTTCTTCAACTTTTCCCAGGACAGCCAGTAACACACCGGTTCTTAATTGCGCATCAAACGCATAATCACCGTGTTTAACTTTCTGATAATAATCTATTGCCTGCTGATCATCACCCTTATTCTGTGCAATTCTTCCCAGATAATAATTGGCAATCGAAACGTTTTTATTGATGTCAATCAAATGCTTAAGTGCATCTTCAGCCTCATCAAGATGCTTTGCTTCAATGTTCAATAACGCCAAACTCAGGGCAATGTCGCCATCATCAGGCATTTTTTCATATAATATCGAATACTGTTCGATAGCAGCCTGCAGATCCTGCTGATCAACCAGCATACGGGCATACTCCAGACGCAACGCGTTGTTTTCCGGGAGTTCATCTAGCAGCTGCTTGATAACCCGGGTAGCCTCCTGCTGCTTGCCCTGTGCGGTTAAAATCTTGGCCTTTATAATTAATACTTCATGAAGTGAAGGGTCGATTTCCAGCACCTGGTCAAGAATTGCCAGTGACTCATCATATTTTTTCAGCTGTGCAGCATATCGCGATTGCAGGATTAACAGGTGTTTATTTTTATCCGGTGAATCATTAAGTATTTGCAACACAGCATAGGCATCGCTGGTGGTCGCTTCCTTAGCCAGTAGCTGTTTTACGGCAATTGCCTGATCAAACTCACTGCCGTCAGCACTCGAAAGAATTTCCTTTACATAAGTTACCGCCTTTTCCGGCTGGCCTAGCTTGAGATAGGCAATGACATACATTTTTGGCAAATCAGCTGCATCCGGCTCCAGTTCTCGCCAACGATCAAGGGCCTGCAATGCCTCGTTATATTCTTTGCCATAAAGTGCTATATAGGCTGTGCGGGCGGCGAGCTGGCTGTCTTCAACTGACATACTGGCCTTACGGAAATATTTAAGTGAAGTTTTAGTGTCGCCGCTATTGCTTGCAAATTCTGCAGCCAGCAGGTTGAATAGAGTATCACTATCAAGACTTAGCTCCTTTTCAGGTTTAACAGTTTCCTTGCTGACAGCCACTTTACCTTTTCCGGGAGGAGCCAGATCCAGACCTGGATCTGCACCTTGCTCAGTTTCATCTACATCATCAATTAGCGTAGTCTCGTCATAACTGGCTGCCATCATGCTATTGCATGCTGAAAGCAGCGAGGAAAACAGCAGCGCAATATAAAAAGGAGGTTTAAGTTTTTTCATTGAGACTAATACTAAGCAACTGATACTAAAATAATAATTATTTTAGCTTATGTCATACTACAAAAATTCACTGTCTTGATACAGAATATAATGCATTTTCTACCGTTAAACACTACAGGAAAGGCAAAATTAATGTAAATCTGGATAAAAATTCCGAATTCTGCTTGAGTTAACCTGATGCATCCCTCAAAATTATCGATCTTGCCCTGAGATTACTTACTTTTCCGTAAATCATCTATGTCTTTGATTACAATCGGCATCAATCACAAAACTGCGCCACTTGATTTGCGTGAACGGCTAGCATTTAC
>JAJDNP010000017.1 GCA_022340645.1 Gammaproteobacteria bacterium
ACTGAGCCAGTATTTCCGCGATGCTTATGAGAGGCACGGATTTCTTCAAGCTTAGCCTTCAGTTGCTTTTCGACAATTATTAATTTTTCCTTTATCAATGTACTATCCTGTAAGCCCTAACGAAAAGCATGTGCGGCGGTCGGCGCGTAGCGACGACTGTCCGAGTGAGCGATAGCGAACGACACCATGCACTTGTTATTTCTTGAATTCACTGGCGTTTCTGTTTGCTCCCTGGCAGATTTCATAAACATGTGTACCGTGGAAAATCCAAAGCGCTAAAACATCATAGCCACAAAGCCTGATAAAGCGGTCTGCTTCAACGCATGTTAAGCTGCCGCTTTATCAGGCTTTGTTCTTATCATGTTTTTGAAGTTGGGTCTATCCCATGACACGATTTTCAGCTACCGCCCGACATGTCTCTCGGACTTTCCCTACATTGTTTCCCACAGAAATAACTTGTCGATATGATGCCTTCTAAGGCTCCATATTTTTTTATAATATACACCCTCTAAGGCTACATATTACGATATTTAAGGGTAAAAGGAGCCTCAGACGGTGCTTTAATTCAGAATATATATCATGTTAAATGACCATGGCTACCTATTGCGATATTTAAGGGGTAAAGTAGCCTTGTTAATGTAAGAATTTTTAATCAAGGCTACATATTTCGATATTTAAGGGCAAAAGTAGCCGCAGTATAAGTAATTACTAATACACTAAAATAAAAAGGATTTTTATCATAGTCCACGTCATACATTTCGGTCCAACGCGCCCAGGCTGATGGACCGGGTACGCGAAACACTCCGCTTTTATCATTACGCATACAATACTGAAAAATCGTATGTTGAATGGATCTTAAAATTTATTCGTTTCTGTGGAAAGAAACACCCCAGTGAGATGGTAACTTTATCTATCACTGTCTTTATATTTTTTGCTTTGATATTAAACCAACCGCCTGCCTGGCAAGAATATTATTTACAGCACCAAGGCATAAACACTAAACTTCCAGCCAGCTATCCATGAGATATTTAAAGCAACCATAAATGAAATGAATAACAACTGGCGCAACGTCCTCCCCGAACTGGCAACTTCCGCAGACGACCTGACAAGAACTTTACTCGATACCTCCAGCGTCGTTGCTCTGCCCGCCAACAGCATCGTCTTCCACCAGGGCGACGCCTGCAACAATTACCTCATCGTGCTGGCTGGTAATGTGAAGGTATTTACCCGTGCGGAAAACGGCCGCGAGATCGTGTTATACCGACTGGCGAAAGGCGACTCCTGCGTGTTGACCACCTCCTGCCTGTTCGGCAACAAGAACTACCCGGCCGAAGGCAAAACCGAAACCGCTGTCTCCGCCCTTGCCATCCCGGTCAATAAATTTAACCAGGTGCTGCAACAGTCCACAACTTTCAGGCAAATGGTATTTTCTTCCTTTTCTTCGCATTTAAGCGAACTGATCACACTGGTCGAAGAAGTGGCGTTTGGAAAACTGGATGTGCGCCTGGCGAAGTTTCTCATCAGGCATTGCGGCAATGACAACACGCTGACCTCGACGCATCAGAATATTGCTACCGAACTCGGCAGCGCTCGCGAAGTAATCAGCCGCCAGTTAAAAGAGCTGGAGCTGAAAGGCTATATAACCACCGCTCGAGGCAGTATTAAAATCAATGATATGGAGGCAATTCAGGAAATTGCTGCGGTGAACAATTAGAAAACTGCCAGCAATATGCCTTATGCTGGCCTACCCGGTTACCCTGCCCAGGCCAGGCCACCGGGTTTATTCAATGAACTTTTCAGGTAATAGACCCTCAAATAATTTATATTTAACACAACCTTAATGTGACATAATCACCGACATGATATTATTAAAAATATAGTATATTGCCGACGTTAACTTAACCGGAGACTATATATGGCAAACGTAGGTGGAATTGATCGAATTATTCGTATCATTGCAGGTTTATTTTTAATCAGCCTGGTATTCATTGGCGACCAGATCATTGGTCAAAATGTTGTCTGGGGATGGATTGGTATTGTTCCCCTGGCTACCGGCATTTTTAAATTCTGCCCTGCTTATAAAATATTTGGTTTTAAAACCTGCGCCTGAAACGTATTTTTAAAACTATAATGACTGTCAGGGATGACAACATTGCAGCAACCAGGCCGGTTATTGGCTGTGCCGCTTTCTTGCCTGTGCTGGTGTGCTGAATTGCGAAAAAATGCAGATCTACAGTTCTAATATTTCCAGCATTGCCGAGAATATTATTTAAATATAACCTTGAAAACATTATTTCTTTCTCTACGTGTAGCCTGTAGATGTGTAATTTAAGCACCTTTAGCCAGATATTCAGAATCATACTGGGACTCATACTCATTGCCCTGGCCTGGTTCGGCCCCGAAACCTCGATAATTGATTATGAGTGGATGGAGCTGTGGAACTTCGGCTGGTTAGGTTTCATCCCGTTAATCTCAGGCCTGGCTGCCTTCTGTCCTGTTTATGCGGTATTAGGTTGCGGTCATAAGCATAAGCATGACCACAAACACGAACACTAAGCATTTATAACTTATAGGCCCAACTTATAGGCAATGGCAATATCCATAACATTGGTATTGCTCTGCTCGGCACGCAGCAGATCGTCGGTAGCCATTAACACCATGCCCGCGTTGGCCTTTTCGATTTCCGCTTTGATATCAAACCCCATGCTGCCGGCTTTACTCGCAGTATAACCGGAGACGACCGCGCCGGCGCAGTTCGAATTGCCATCGACACCATCGGTGCCCGCGGCCAGCAGGTGCAGGCCGGATTGTTCGTCGAGGTGTTGCGCAAAGGCCAGCGCCAGGGTTTGATTGCGGCCGCCCACTCCCGGTTTTTGCGGCAGCTTGACCGTCGTTTCTCCGCCCCAGATATGAATACCCGGTTGCGCCTGTTTCAGCTTTTCATAAAGATCATTTGCCACCTTGCAGGCATCGCCCTCGAGGAACTCGTCATGGATGATGCTGTTCAGCCCTTCCGCTTTTGCGGCTTCATGCACTGCCTGCATGGCAAGACGGATATTGCCGATAATAAACGTTTCGGGCTCAACTTGATCTGGCACCGGGCTTTCAGTGTTGCCTGCAGCAACCCGGAAAGCTGACAGGTAATCATCGGCTGCGGGTGTTAGCGACGATTTGATCAGCAGCCCCGAGCCGATGAACTCGGCTTTATCCTGCTTTACATCCGAGAGTAATAGCTGGGTGACGGCTGCCGCTTTAATCCAGTTCAATAAACCGCCGGCCTTGATCCTGGAAAACTGCTGCCGCCAGGCATTGACCTGGTGGATGTCTTTGCCGGAAGCCAGCAGGTAACTGTTAATCTTCTGCAGCTGTTCAAGCGTGATATTGTCTACCGGCACTTCGACCAGTGACGAGGTGCCGCCCGAGATTAAAAACAGCAGCGCATCCTTTTGTTCAACCGTTGACAAAAAAGACAGCAGCGCTTTTCCTGCGGCAATAGATGATTCATCCGGCACCGGGTGAGAGGAAGCCAGGCAGGTGACAGCCTTATTTTTTTTAAGCTGCCGGGTAATTTTCGAAGCAGGACAGATCAACAGTGATTTTTGCAGCGATGGCACACAGTCCAGCGCCCCCTGCAGCATGGCAGCGGCGGCTTTACCGATGGCAACGCAGTGGGTAAAAGATTTTTTATTATGCTGGCGGCACCACTGGCTGACGAGGTAACGGCCGTCAACCGCGTCCAGCGCCGCCTGGTACAGCATCACCAGCAATTCACGTGCAGTCAGTTCAGTCATGTTTATTGATTTCACCTCAGAGGCACCGATAAGAACTTTTTTAATTCTTCCGCAAATGAACGCGAATAAACGCAAATAAATTTTTTAAAATAAAAAGCTAAACCTATTCTCAAAATTTAAAAGTGGAACTTTACCGTTTTGTCCTGAACGTTAGTGAAGGGTCATATAAATCAATCATTTTGATGCGATACTCTTGAAATTCATCACTGTCGCTCAGAATGACAGAGAAAAATAAGACCATATTTGCGTTTATTCGCGTTTATTTGCGGAAAACTGTTTTTCTCCGCGTCTCTGCGGTGAAAAATATTAATTAACGCATACCGCGCAGCAGGTCGGCCTTGATATCCTCGATATCTTCCAGACCGACAGCCACGCGAATCAAACTGTCGGAGATGCCTGCCTCGGCACGCTGCTCGGGCGTCAGCCTGCCATGGGTGGTGGTGGCCGGGTGCGTGATGGTGGTTTTGGTATCGCCCAGGTTGGCGGTAATCGACAGCATCCTGGTCGCATCGATCAAGGCCCAGCCTTCTTTCCTGCCGCCGTTCAGCTCGAACGACAGCAGGCCGCCGAATGCTTTTTGCTGTTTTTTCGCCAGTTCGTGCTGCGGGTGGCTTTCCAGCCCGGGATAATAAACCGTTTTCACTTCCGGCTGCTGTTCCAGCCAGCCGGCCAGTTCCAGTGCCGCGGCACTGTGCGCCTGCATGCGCAGCTGCAGGGTTTCCAGGCCTTTTAAAAATACCCAGGCATTGAAGGCGCTCATGGTAGGGCCGGCAGTGCGCAGGAAACCATAGACGCCTTCACCGACGACATCTTTCGTACCGCACACCGCGCCGCCGACACAGCGGCCCTGGCCATCGATATATTTTGTCGCCGAGTGGATCACGATGTCTGCGCCCAGGCTGACCGGCTGCTGTAAAGCCGGTGTACAAAAACAGTTGTCTACCGCCAGCAGGCAGCCGTGTCTGTGCGCAATTTCAGACAGCGCGGCGATGTCCACCAGTTCGGTTAACGGGTTTGACGGTGTTTCCAGGAACAGAAGTTTTGTCTGCGGTGTAATTGCCTGTTCCCATGCTGACAGGTCTGACAATTCAACAAACGTGGTGTTTATGCCCAGCTTGCCGATAATATTTGTCAGCAAAACAGTGGTGGTGCCGAATATACTGCGTGATGAAACAATATGATCGCCCGTTTTTAACAGTCCGATAATGGTAGCGGTGATGGCGGACATACCTGAAGCTGTCGCTACACAACATTCCGTGCCTTCCAGCGAAGCCAGCCGCTCCTCAAACGTTCTTACCGTTGGATTGGTAAAGCGGGAATAAATATTGCCCGGCCGTTCACCCGAAAAGCGTGCGGCGGCTTCTGCCGCGGAAGAAAAAACATAACTGGAAGTCGTATAAATCGGTTCGCTGTGTTCATTCTCCTCGCTACGCACCTGCCCTGCTCGAATTGCCCGGGTGGCAAAACCAAAGTCTGAATTATCTTTATCTGTCATTAGTCAATCTTCTTTACTTGTTGCCCGCAGGCTGCCATGCAGAACGCCGCTTTGCACTCAGCTTATTCCTGCCGCTCATTCTTCCCGCATATTGTTTCGGTTCATTCTTCTATGAGCACTTCGCTGCCAATATCAACCAGCCGGTATAAATCAACCACGTCCGCGTTGCGCATTCGAATACAGCCGATGGATGCCGGCGTGCCGATGCTATCTTCATGATTGGTACCATGAATATAAATATAACGCTGCAAGGTATCGACATAACCGCCACGGTTGCGGCCGGGTTCCATGCCTTCCAGCCACAGTATCCGGCTCATAATGACATCATCCGGCAGCTCCACGCCGCGGTCCCTGCATTCTTCCAGGCTGCCCTGCGGCACCCGGCCAAAAAACACTTCATTGACCGGCATGGCGCCGCCGATCTTGTCCTGAATACGATGCAGGCCAAGCGGTGTTTTCTCGCTGCCATGCTCACAGCCGGTACCGTATTTAGAGGTTGATACCGGGTACTGGCGCAGCACCTTGCCTTCTTCATCGAGCAGCGTGAGCTGCTGTTCTGTGACATTTACTTTTATTGAGTTCACTTGATTACCATCATAGGTTGCACGCCAAGTATCACACAGTTGAAATCAAAATCAATAGCCTGTCATGCATGGAGGTTTTATACGCCATGGAACTGGGTTAGAATCTGGTTCATATAAGCGTTGCCATTTACGGAGTGATAATGAACCCGCCTGAACACCAGCCTGATCCAGACGCCGGGCTTCAGTCCGGGCGAGAATTAACACAGGGCAGCAAAGCTGATTTGCCACAGGCTGCGGAAGCGGCGCCGGACAGCGGGCAGGACGCAGCAGGCGAGACTGCTTTTTTCCCGGTATCGGAAGACAAGTTATTCACCCTGTATATCACGAGTTTCGGCCTGTACGGAATTTACTGGTTTTATAATAACTGGAAATTACAGCAGCCAATGATGGATAAAAAGATTTATCCCGCGTGGCGGGCTATTTTTGCGATTTTTTTTACCCACGCCCTGTTCAGGCGAATTGACAGCCAGGCTTTTCGCCTGGAGCACAGGCACCGTTTCAATGCCAATGCGCAAGCCACATTTTATGTTATTACCATCGTAGCCAGTCATATCATTGAGCGTATAGAATTCAAAATGCAGCTACCCGAACACCTGGTAAACAGCGGTCTCATCAGCTTATCGCTGATTTTGTTTATATTGAGCGTTTTCCCACTGCTGAAAGCCCAGGCAACCGCCAATCGAATCAATAATGATTTGTTCGGTTATTTAAATCATAAGTACAGCCTGCTTAATTACCTGTTAATCTCGGCAGGTGCATTTACATGGCTGTTACTGGCACTGGGTTTGCTGTTTGAATTTATGGGCATGACCATTCCTGAATAAACTATTCAATCCGATAGCTATTCAAGTTCGATGGTACCGCTGACCCTTACCGTCAGGGTCTGGTCACCCTTTGCTATCTCCGGCGCAATGCTGGAAGCCGCTTCCGCCATCATCGCCATTGGTCTATGCCGGTACTGGCCTGCAATTTCCGAGGTTGATACGTTCATCGTTACAATTTTATAGCCATCATGCTTGTCACCGTCATGTTGCAGCTTGTTTGCGATTTGCCTGGCGCGATTATTATATGCGGTGAGTGCCTGATCAATTAACAGCCGCGTTTGTTCATCCCTTTTCTCGGGCGACACATCGAATGAAATGCCATTGAGGTTCAGCTGCCGCTGCAGTTCACCCAGCACCTCGCTCATTAAGGCCATATCCTTTGATTCTAGCTGAATCGACTGCTTGACGCGCCAGGCGATAACCTGGCTTTTACTATAGACCGGAACTGTTGAATAACTTTCGGTTTCAACCTTGATGTTTGGGTACTGTTTTAATTTTTCCAGCGCCCAGTTAATTTTCTGGTTAACCCGGTTACTCAGCTCGGTCGCTTTTGAGCCTTCTTCCTGGGCATACAATGACACAACCATCGTGTCGTTTTCCACCTCAGCGGACGCAGATGCTTCGAGGCTGATCTGGTTGTAATTGATAACATCGTCATGTGCATATGCACTGCATGACAACAGGGATGTTAAAGCGAAAACAACAGAATAAAACTGTTTCATGCGCGAACTCCGGACCGGGCTGAGACTGAATGCGATAGTCAGTGTGACCATGAAAAAGCGTCGCGGTTCAGACAACTCAACAATTACAAACTGACAGGCACTATTATTGCTCTGGTTGATATTCTCTCGCAAAGGCGCAAAGTACACCAGGAAAAATCAACAGTACCGGAGCCTTTCTTTGCGTACTTTGCGCCTTTGCGAGAAAGAATAAAACTAATCACCATAAAGTGCATAGTTTTTACTAACGGGGGAGAAAATAAAACCCACCGTTACAGCTGGTTGGCGAACTTTTCTTCCTGCTGTTTTGCAGCGTCATTGCGTTGAAAGGACAATCGCTCAAAATACTTTGCGTCAACGTCCCGGGTAACATAAATACCATCAAAGCAGGAACAGTCAAAAGATTTTATTGATTTGTTACCTCGCTGCACGGCGGTAATTAAATCTTCCAGGTCCTGGTATACCAGCCAGTCGGCGCCTATAATTTCGGTGATTTCTTCAACGCTCCTGTCGTGGGCGACAAATTCGTCCTGTGACGCCATGTCAATGCCGTATACATTTGGATAACGCACTGGCGGCGCGGCCGAGGCCATGTAAACTTTTTTCGCACCTGCGTCACGTGCCATCTGCACAATCTGTTTTGATGTTGTGCCGCGCACAATGGAGTCATCCACCAGCAGAACATTTTTTCCGGCAAACTCGAGCTCAATCGCATTGAGTTTCTGACGCACCGATTTTTTACGTTCCTGCTGTCCGGGCATAATGAAGGTGCGTCCTATATAGCGATTCTTGATGAAGCCTTCGCGGTACTTAACGTTAAGATTGAACGCCACCTCCAGTGCGGTGCTGCGGCTGGTATCGGGAATGGGGATAACGACATCAATATCGTTTTGCGGAATCTCACGCAGGATTTTCTGCACCAGCGTCTGCCCCATGCGTAAACGCGCCTTGTAAACGAGCACATTATCCATAATGGAATCAGGGCGCGCAAAGTAAACATATTCAAATATACAGGGTGACAGAGACGGGTTTTCAGCACATTGTTTACTGAAAAACTCGCCATTCTCGGTGATGAATATCGCTTCGCCCGCTGCCAGGTCGCGAACCAGCTCGAATCCCTGGGCCTGCAAGGCGACACTTTCAGAAGCGATCATGTAATCCGTACCCTTTTTGGTTTCACGTGTGCCGTAAACCAGCGGACGGATGCCATTCGGGTCACGTATCGCCAGGATTCCTTTTCCCACAACCATGGCGACCACGGCATAACCGCCACGGCAGCGTCTGTGCATGGCGGAAACCGCGGTAAAGATAGCATCAACCTTGAAATCAGGCTTGGCGTTTAACTGCAGCTCATGCGCAAAAATGTTGAGCAATACTTCAGTGTCGGAATCGGTATTCAGATGCCTCAGGTCCGACATGAAAAGCTCTTCCTTTAACTTGACGGTATTGGTCAGGTTGCCATTGTGCGCCAGGGCGATTCCGTAAGGGGAATTTACATACAAAGGCTGCGCCTCGGCCGACGAGTTGGTGCCGGCTGTCGGGTAACGTACATGTGCAATGCCCATTTTGCCCTTCAGTTTTTCCATGTGTTTTTTGTAAAACACATCGCGCACCAGGCCATTGCCCTTGCGCATAAAGAAGCGGCCGTTTTCACAGGTCGTTATACCGGCAGCATCCTGGCCGCGGTGCTGTAATACCGACAGTGATTCGTATAAATCCAGATTAACAGCGCTATGCGCAACAATACCGGTTATGCCACACATCTTTAGATACTCACAGATTGGCTGGTTGATAAGAAATGCCCAGGTCCTGCGGTATGTAGTCCTGGATTACAATTGCTGTACTTTCAAACCATTCCAGCATAACTGATGACTGCCACCAGTCAGATTCAGGTAACGGCGTCATACCGCCGACAACGACAAAGACAAGGATAATTAATCCACCGCGCAGCACCCCAAAGAGTACCCCGAATATGCGATCGGCGCCGGACAAACCGGTCTTTTTGACCAGATGCGAAACCAGTGTATTCACCAGCGCGCCCACCATTAAGGTCAGCACGAACAATACACCAAAGCTGACCGCCTGACGCACGGCTTCTGATTCTATGCCGCTGGGTAATTCTGCTGCCAGTCGAGGAGTAAACGTCGCCGCCAGCCAGATGGCGATAATCCAGGTGGCCAGTGAAATAGCTTCTTTAACGAAGCCCCGCATTAAACTGAACAGAGCCGACAGGATGATTACAATTATAAGAATTACGTCAACGACTGTCATGAAAACCACGCTCGTTAATCCAAACTGCGCATTATACGCTTTTGCAGGGTAACTGGAAACACTCGCTGTCAGACAGCAGGAAGACAGCATAATAACGGCGAACCAGGCGGACCTGCTGATGAACTGGTAGCTGCCGGGCATGTTTGCCTGGAGATGTCATAAAGGCCATATAATCAAATCAGCCTGACGGGCCAGACTCGGGACACATGAATTACGGATGATTAACAATATAGGCGTCAATCTTATGTGACTTTCTGATATCTGTTTTTATTTTTTCCAGCACACTGTATTCCAGTTCAGGGCCGATTCTGACCTTGTAGCTGGTTTTACCGTTGGACTCGGTTTTGACAATAAACGTGGTATAGCCAGCCTTTCTCAGCTCATCGCGCAGCTTTTCCGCGTTTTCGTTACTGTCAAAGGTACCGACCTGCAGGGCAAAGGATTTAATCGTTTTTTTCTGGTGATCTTCAGCATCAGACTTACGTGCTTCGGCCTGATTTTGTTTGATTGTTTCCAGCGGCGTAGCTATCGGTTTAACTTCTTTTTGCGACAGCGGCGGAAATTCGGGTTTTTCCTTAACCCTAATATCCTGAGCCTGTCTGGATCTATAACCGGAGCCATCGAGTAAAGCAGGAATAAAAATCACCCCCAAAGTGACCAGCACTATGGCGCCGACAATACGCTGCTGTAGATGAGCCTCCATTAACTTCTGCGCTCTCGTTTGGGACTATCGATCTTACTCATCATAACTGGCAAAAAACTGCATGGCTTCGCTAACTGTGTAGAACGAGCCAAAAATAATTATACGGTCATTTTTATCCGCTTTTGACAACACAAACCTGCAGGCAGTTGCAACCGTCTTTGCAAGCAGGACATTTTCTGACAGCATTGTACACTGATTTGCACTTAATTCGTTGCCCAATGTCTCATGAGATACAGTGTCTGGTATATCAATTGAAGCAGGCAGCCTGCTGACAAACGCCTCCACAGCAAGTCCACGGGAAGCATTTTCGAGACCGGCGAAGCACCAGCAGTCGATGCTGGCGGCAACACTGTTTATCACCCCTGCCACATCCTTATCGGCCAGCATCGCCACGATAGCCCAGGTTTTATTGCTTCTGGCCGGCGCTGACTGATCCAGCAGCGATTTTAAAGACAACGCTGCCTGCGGGTTGTGCGCAACGTCGACATAAACCTGCGGCGAGGTTTTAATCAGCTGATAACGCCCCGCCAGCTTTATATTTCTCAGGCCGGATATTATTGCCCGTTGCAGCCAGTCTTCATCCCGCAGTTTTGCAGGCACTGATAACATACCTTTATTTACCAGCGCCTGCAAAGCCACTACAGCCGTGGCGGCATTTGCCTTCTGGAAGTCACCCGCTAGTGATGGCGACGGCAATGCCGCGATATCGCCAAGACAGCTTTTTAGTGTCCAGCTGGCGTCATGCCCGTCACCGTTTTCAGCAGTATTCAAAACAGCATAATCGCGGCCATAGCGGATTATTTCACACTGCAATGCCTGCGCATGTTTAATCACGCTTTCCGGCGGTGATATTTCGCCGCAAATAACGGTTTTTCCTGCCCTGAAAATCCCCGCTTTTTCAAACCCAATGGCTTCACGGTTGTCGCCTAACCAGTCAACATGGTCAATCGCAATGGAAGTTAATACGGAAATATCAGCATCCATAATATTCACCGCATCCAGCCTGCCGCCAAGACCGACCTCCAGTATCACCAGATCAGGCTGCTGCCGGTGAAACAGCTCAATGGCCGCGAGGGTGCCGAATTCAAAATAGGTAACCGGGATATCACCGCGCGCCTGGTCGATGCGCTCGAAGGCTTCACATAAACTGTTGTCGTCAACAGCCCGGCCATTTATCTTGATACGTTCGTTGTAACGAAAAATATGCGGTGAGGTGTAGCTGCAGATATTCAAACCTGCCGCCATGGCAATCGCTTCCAGCATGGCAGCCACAGAGCCTTTGCCATTGGTGCCGGCAACGGTAATGAGCGGACAGTTGAAAGACGATGAAAGCTTTGCCAGCGATAACACGCGACCAACTCGATCAAGGCGCAAATCAATTTCAGCAGGGTTAAGGGTTTCCTGCCAGGCAAGCCAGTCATCAAGATGGTTAAAACGCATTAGGTGCAACGAATGGTTGTAGGATCAAAAAATTTATTTGCTAATTGCAGTTACGGACAGGTGCAGACTACATGAAAAACTATTATTTCCGCAAATAAACGCAAATACACGCAAATTATAATACTTCATAGTCTTTATATTGATCAATTGCAGGGCTGCATAAGTCGCGTTGCGGGCGTTTGTTGCTTCAGCTGCCGGGAACGGCAAAGCCTTATTCCGGCCTACAAACCATGTTTTTTATTTGCGTGTATTTGCGTTTATTCGCGGAATAATCAAAAAAGTTTTTTCTTTATCCCATGACAGGCATTCAGGGTCGATAAAAGTCATTCGCTAAAATGACACAGTCATATTGAAAGGAGTTAAATAGACTGCGTTGCTGGCTTATTCGACAGCATTAACACCAGGCTGGCGATGCGGTCACGCAGGTCACGGCGATCGACCACCATGTCTATGGCGCCATGTTCGAGCAGGAATTCACTGCGCTGAAAGCCTTCGGGCAACTGCTCCCTGACGGTCTGCTCGATGACGCGGGGGCCGGCAAAACCGATCAGGGCTTTGGGTTCGGCAATATGCACATCACCCAGCATGGCAAAACTGGCGGAGACACCGCCCATTGTCGGGTCCGTCAACACGGATATATAAGGAATTTTATTTCTGGCCAGCCTGGTTAGAACTGCACTGGTTTTTGCCATTTGCATCAGTGAAAACAGGGCTTCCTGCATACGTGCACCGCCGGATGCAGAAAAACAGATAAACGGTATCTTATCTTCTATCGCGGCGTTTGCCGCTTTAAGAAAACGCTCGCCGACAACAGACCCCATTGAGCCGCCCATAAAACGAAAATCAAACGCAGCGGCAACCACGGGAACACCTTTCACCTTGCCCTTTAAAACAACAAGCGCGTCTTTTTCCTTGCTGTTTTTTTGCGCCTGCAGTAAGCGGTCCTTGTATTTTTTACTGTCTTTAAATTTATATTTATCGAACGGAACCAGGTTTGCGCCTATTTCTTCTGTTGGTGAATCATCAAGAAATATTTCAAGGCGCCTGCGTCCGAAAACACGCATGTGATGGTTGCACTTGGGACAGACTTCAAGATTACGTTCCAGTTCCGCACGATATAAAACGGCATTACAGGAGGTGCATTTTGTCCACAGGCCTTCAGGTACACCGCGTTTGGTACTGCTATCGGTTCGAATGCTCGTCGGCATTAATTTTTCAAACCAGCTTAAGCTCATCTATAAATACCTGTTTCTGTTATTATTATATGTGTTGCCGCATTTTGTGAAGATTGAAAATGCTCTATACCTGGTCCATGGCGTTGCGCATCGCCGATAGTATATCACTGATTTCTTTGATAATTGTAGCCCTTTCTTCCGGCGTTTTCCCTGTATTCAGGGTCATTTTTTTAACAATTGCACTGCCGACAACCACTGCATCGGCGCAGGCAGCCACCCTGGCGGCGGATTCTGCGTCACTGATGCCAAAACCGACACCGATCGGCAAATCGATAAACTGCCTGATCTCGGCGACTTTTTCTTTAACACTGGTAACATCCAGTGTACTCGCACCCGTCACGCCCTTGAGTGAAACATAGTAAACAAAACCGCTGGCGACGGCTGCCACTTTTTTAATGCGCTCCGCTGTACTTGTCGGCGCCAGCAAAAATACCGGATCCAGACCCTGCGATCGTAACGCCGGTATATAACCGCCGGCTTCTTCCGGCGGCATATCAACCGTAATAACGCCATCGACACCGCTGGCAGCGGCCTGCTCGGCAAAAACCTGGTATCCCATCACTTCAATCGGGTTGAGATAACCCATCACAATAATCGGTGTTTTATCATCCTGCTGGCGGAACTCGCGTACCAGCGAAAACACATCATGCAGGCTGGTATTATGCTGCAGTGAGCGCTCTGCCGCCTGCTGTATCACCGGTCCGTCCGCCATCGGGTCAGAAAAGGGCGCTCCCAGTTCAATGATATCCGCACCCGCTGCAACCATGGCATGCATTAATGGCAGGGTGATTTCGGGTGATGGATCCGATGCCATCACGTAAGGAATTAGTGCTTTTTTTCTGCCGTTGTGTGCTGTCCCGGCTTTCAGTTCAGCAAAACGCTCTGCTAATCGACTCACTTTCGCTCTCTTTTCAACTGTATTTATAAACAATGATTGCAACTATTCAATTTCTGTTTTTAGCAGATGATATGACTTGTTGATTTATAAGGCATCTGCAACATGAAGTTGCAGTTGAGCTACATTGACGTATTAACGCGTCCTTATAAATCAACGGATCGTAGTATCACCTATTTCTGATGATATGGTTGGTTAATTTATCAGGCTTCTGCAACAGGAAGTTGCAGCAAAGCTACATGGATGTATTCACGCGACCTGATAAATCAATCAACCGTATCATCACCCAACCTCGTTGTGCAATGCCTAAATATCACAACTTTATGCCTTCTATCCTGGCAATGGTATCAATATCCTTGTCACCGCGTCCTGACAGGTTAATGATAATGCGCTGCTCCGGTTTCATGGTCGCAGCCAGCTTCATGCCGTAAGCAACCGCGTGGCTGGATTCCAGCGCGGGAATGATACCTTCAATTTTTGTTAATGTGTGAAACGCTGCAAGCGCTTCATCGTCGGTTGCCGCAACGTAGCTGACCCGGCCTATATCCTTCAACCAGGAATGCTCCGGGCCGACACCGGGATAATCCAGGCCGGCGGAGACAGAATGCGTTTCAATTATCTGCCCATTGTTATCTTCCATCAAATAGGTTCTATTACCGTGCAGTACACCGGATTTGCCGGCACACAAAGGCGCCGCGTGTTTACCGCTGGCCAGTCCCAGGCCGCCGCCTTCGACACCGTACATGGCGACACCTTGATCCGCGAGGAAGGGATGAAATAAACCGATAGCATTCGAGCCGCCGCCCACGCAGGCAACCAGTGCGTCAGGCAGGCAGCCGCATTGCTGCTGCATCTGGGCTTTGGCTTCGCGGCCGATAACGGTCTGAAAATCACGCACCATGGCTGGATAAGGATGCGGGCCGGCAACCGTGCCGATGATATAAAAAGTATCATCAACATTGGTTACCCAGTCGCGCATGGCTTCATTCAAGGCGTCCTTGAGCGTTTTTGAACCCGACTCGACGGCAACCACTTTTGCGCCAAGCAGTTTCATGCGATACACATTGGGTGCCTGGCGAACGATATCTTCCGCACCCATATAAACAACACATTCCATACCAAAACGCGCAGCCACGGTTGCCGTTGCCACCCCATGCTGTCCTGCCCCGGTTTCAGCAATAACGCGCTTCTTGCCCATCATTTTAGCCAGCAACCCCTGACCAATCGTGTTGTTGATTTTATGCGCGCCGGTGTGGTTCAGGTCTTCACGCTTGAGAAATATTTGCGCTCCGCCAACCTGCTGCGTCAGCCGCTCGGCTAAATATAACGGGCTGGGACGACCGACATATTGCGCAAGATCAGCATCGAGCTGCGCCTGGAATTCCGGGTCCGATTTAGTTATTTCATAGGCAGCACGCAATTCATCCAGCGCCTGCATTAATGTTTCGGAAGCAAAGATCCCACCGTAAATGCCGAAGTGGCCATGCTCGTCGGGCATGGTCGAATAATCAATTGAAGCCATCTTTTCGTTTAACTTTGTCATAATACTTTGCTGTCACTTGTAGGTGCGAATTCGTTCGCAGAATTTGGGCTAACATTGGCACTGTAGCGCGAATAAATTCGCACCTACAATAATACCTGTTCAATCTGCTGCATAAAGGCGGTTACTTTTGCTTTATCCTTTATACCGGGTGAACTTTCGACACCACTGCTCACATCAACAGCATAAGGATGAACCATGTTTACCGCCTGTTTAACATTTTCCGCTGTTAACCCGCCCGCCAGTATAATCGGTTTTGTTACCATGCCGATTGATGTCCAGTCAAATGTCTCCCCAGTGCCGCCGGCATCGCCCGGCGCATGAGCATCTAATAACAGCGCCTTTGCAGACCGATAGTTTTCCGCACTGGTTTGCAAATAGTCCATATTATGTTCGGCATTTTTCATGCCCAGCGCTTTTATATAAGGACGCTCAAACTGTTCACAAAACCCTGCCGACTCACTGCCATGAAACTGTATCAGGTCTATTTCAACCTGCTGTAAAACAGATTCAATCATCTGTTTTTCAGCGTCCTTAAACAGTGCCACGCGGCTGACAAATGCAGGGATGGACCGGCTGATTTCAGCTGCCTGCTCATTCGCCACGAATCGGGGGCTTTTTGCATAAAACACCAGCCCTATCGCATCCGCGCCGGCATCAACCGCTAACCGGGCATCTTCAAGCCGGGTGATGCCGCAAATTTTAACACGTGTGCGCATATATAATTCTTCGCTATTACATATTCGGGGCAATATTCGGCTAGCCGAATACAGGCAGCCAGCCGCTGTGCGGTAAGCCATATTCGGTCGGGTATTCTACATTAACCAGATACAGTCCGGCGGCAGGCGCTGTCGTGCCCGCACGTTTTCGATCTCGCCCTTGCAGAATTTCCCACCCCCACTCAATCGCCCGTTCACCGCGGCCAATGACCATCAGCGTCCCCATGATATTTCTAACCATGTGATGCAGAAAGGCATTGGCTTTAATATCTAGTATTACATAATCCCCTTTGCGTTCCACATTAATCTTTTGCACCGTGCGGATGGCATGTCTGGCCTGGCATTGCGAAGCACGAAACGCGGAAAAATCATGCTCACCCAGCAGATACTGTGCCGCCTGATGCATCGCGTTGGCATCAAGCGTTTCAAATGACCAGGCCACGTTATGCTGAAAAACAGCGGTGCGGACTTTTCGGTTAAATAATATATACCGGTAACTGCGCGACACGGCGCTAAAACGTGCGCTAAAACTGCCATTTACCCGATGCGCCCAGTTTACCGAAATATCGCGGGGCAAGTTGGTATTGCTGCCTAACACCCAGGCTTTCAGTTCACGCCCTGCAACGGTATCAAAATGCACCACCTGGCCGGTGGCATGGACACCGGTATCGGTACGGCCGGCACAGGTCAGGCGTATCGGTTCATCGGCGACTTTCGACAATGCCTTTTCCAGTTCGCCCTGAACCGTGCGAGTACCCGCTGACTGAAGCTGATAGCCATTATACAGGCTGCCATTGTACTCAATCCCCAATACTATTCTGTGTGGGGCAATTCTGTCCCGGGTTTTACTATGCTGAGGCATTTTCTGTTTGATCATGGAATGTAAAACGTGTTCTAACCCTCAAAAGACACGCAAGTGGCAACGAATTGACCAAAATCGCCGCAAACATAATCACTCTCATGTTTAAAAATTTGCGTCATTTGCACGGTTAACGACAATAAAAAACGCCAGCCTGAATTCAGGCTGGCATTTTTTATTTTACAGTAATTTTTAAGCAGGATTAGCCAAGTTTTGCCATCAATTCATTCGCTTCCTGTTTTTGCTCATCATTACCATCGGCCAGAACTTCTTCAAGTATGCCTCGTGTGCCTTCACTGTCACCCATATCAAGATAGGCGCGAGCCAGGTCCAGCTTGGTACTTATTTCATCAACGTCACCCAGGCTGGATAAATCAAAGTCGTCCTCATTTTCCAGGGCATCGTTCACTGCTGTCTTCACATCTTCCAACTCATCCGGCTCCATCGAAGCAACGTCAATTTCATCTGACAGATCAATTAGAACTTCCTCTTCAGCGGCACTTTCGTCAACCGAAGCTATACCCAGTTCAGTATCAGCCTGAGCCGGGCTTTCTTGCTTTGCATCTATCTCGCTGACCAGCTCACTTTCCGCTTCTTCATCTAAATCAGCGTCCATTTCAGACAAATCGATATCCAGTGAAAGCTCATCTTCTTCTGTCGAGGCAGTTTCATCCATGACGGTGTCATTGAAGTCGAATTCAATCTCATCAGCCTGTTCTGCGGAAACATCTAAAGATGCTGTCTCTTCCGCGGTTTCAGGCAGCGCAGCAGACTCGTCTGTAATATCCGTAGTCCCGGTATCATCCAGCTCTGACAGGTCAGGCGTTTCATCGTCCAGTTCCAGGTCATCAAGATACAGCTCACGGTCGGAACTATCGCCTGAATCTTCAACAAACGACTTTTCAGTTTCAGCCAAAGTCAAATCATCATCCATTGATGGTTTCTCTGACGATGGCAATTCTGCTGTGACTGCATCCGCATCGACTTCATCAGCCAGGCTAGCCTGGAACATCGAATTTTCCGGACACAGATCCATACCCATCACCACCGCTTTTTTCCATTCTGGCGAATCATCGCTGTCTACATTTTTCTTTATTTCGCCAGCAATTTCGATAAAGGCTTCCGAGTTTTTACTGGCGTAATGTGTTTCCGCCAGTTTTAACCGGTAATCATTGCGATCAGGATGATCTTTTATGGCCTGTTTCAGTAATTCTTCTGCCTGCTGATAAATACCGTATGCAAGGTAAACATCAGCTTCTGCGATAACATCATCACGAGGCTTATCATCATCGGCTACAGCGGAAGTTTCTGGCTGTTCATCATAACCCTTCGCCTTACCAGCGGCTATCCCGGACTCATCTTCTGAGATTTCTATGCCGGAAGCAGATACCGATCCGCCCGCCATCGATTCAGCAATTCTCTCTTCATCTATTGCACCCGTGGATTTCTCTGCCTTATCCGCCAGCACGTCCAGATTTTCGAATGCATTAGAAGTTGCTGATTCTGCCGCCATTTTGCGACGTTTAATAATTAAACCTGTGAACACGGCAATCAGCAATAAACCGCCGCCTGCCGCCGCAAGGCGTAATGGATCACTCATAATCTGAGCTAATAAATCGGCTGGAGGAGGATTCTCAGCCTGTGGAGGTGTGACATCGACAGCCGGTGCCGCAGCCTGCTGGGCTTCAGCCATGCTTTCATCAGAGCGGGCTGCATTTTCATCGGCTAAAAAGAGTTCGTCTAATTCTGTTACCTGACTTGTAGCTTGTTCGGTATCTTCGGGCGCTTCTTCGGTCATACCCGGTTCAGGCATATCCTCTGCATTTCCTTCCGTTGCTTCAGCTTCATCCATCGAGACCGTACCTTCTTCCATTGAGTCCGTGCCGGCGGCAGGTTCAGCCGACATTTCAGCATCTTCAGGCGGCAAATTCAGCGACTGAACGCGTGACAGGTCTTCATCTTCAATTGACAGCATGCCTTTCATCTGTTCCACATGCTGCTCAAGCTCATCAACTCTGCGCCGAAGGGCTTCTTTTTCAACACGCTCGGTTTCAACCTTTTCTCTTGCTAACGCCAGCTCAGCGCGAAGTTCCTGGGTTGTCATATTAGCCGGAACTTTTCCGCTGTTGGTCGAGGTACCGGTGCCCGCACTGACTATCTCCAGAAAGGCTTTTTGATCTGCCGATTCAGCACCGCCCTGGGATCCGCTTTCTGCAGCGGCATCACCGGTTTGCATTGCGGAGACAGGCTGTCCACCTGCCCTGGACTGCTGGTATTGACGCCATAGAGCTGCCTGTTCTCGAACCAGGGCGCGTGCCTCATCGTCACTGACTGCAGCTATCTGATCATAATCAGGTACGCGTAATATGTAACCTCGTTTCAAACCATTTACATTTTCATCAATAAAAGACTCGGGATTGGCCTTCAGCAAAGCGATCATCATTTGATACACAGATATGCTCTGGTCTGGCCGCATGGCTGTGGCAAGGCTCCACGCGGTGTCGCCCTTCTTCACCCGGTAACTGCCAGGCGGCTGATTCATCGTTGTTTGCTGCTGCGCCACCGGTGCCGGGATATAAGTTACTGTCTGTGACGCCCCTGTATCGAATGCCTGCGACTGTGAAACAGAACCCTGCCCTTGCGATGGCCTAAAAGAGCCTGTGTCAATTGAAGTTGGCGCGGCGACAGGTACTACATTTGTCGAACCAGCCGCTGCAGGTCTAAACTCTGACTCATCAGAGCTTGTTGATACCGGAGTACTATCGGCCTGCTGCGTCATAAATACTGGCGGATCCAGCAAAATCGTGTATTCACGCAATAGATGACCATTCGGCCAGTCAACTTCGATCAGAAAATTCAAGAAAGGCTCGCGTATTGGAACGCCTGTCGATACTTTGATATAGGGAGTGCCATTAATGACTTCTGACTTGAAGCGTAAATCATTGAGTGAATAGGGGCGATCTAAACCAGCACGTTGAAACTCGTTGCGCGAAGCCAGTTTAACGATGATTGTTTCAGCATCTTCTGGCGTCGCCGATAGCAGTTCAATTTCGGCGTTTAATTTCTGGTTAAGTACCGAATTAACCTCGATTTCACCCAAACCGAGGGTAAACCCCGTCTGAGGTGAAAACAACGCGCCCGCAAGCAGGCATGCAAGTAATTTACGAGATGGCGATTTAGACACTGGTAAGTCCCCTATTTATCCTGTTTTTCCCCTGTCAACATGTTTTAATCAGGCACGTAGAAAACAGGTATTAACCATAATTTATTTTAATTTTAGGCTATGAAAGCCAATTTATTATCAAATATTCTTTATAAATATAGATTATAAATATTCTTTTATCAAAATCTCAGCAATTTGCACGCTATTTAACGCGGCTCCTTTGCGCACATTGTCAGACACAATCCACATATCCAGCCCTCTTTCATGAGAAATATCTTCTCGTATACGGCCAACATAAGAGGCATCATGATTCGCCCCCTCGGTTACGGCGGTTGGGTAGCCGCCATCTTTGCGCTCATCAAGCACCTGAACGCCTTCGGCTTTTGATAATAAATCTCTTGCCTTCTCGGCCGTAATTTTTTCCCGGGTTTCGATATGGACGGCTTCTGAATGCCCATAAAAAACAGGGACACGAACGGCAGTAGGATTCACCATGATAGAATCATCTTCAAAAATTTTACGCGTTTCCCACACCATTTTCATTTCTTCTTTGGTGTAGCCATTCTCCAGGAAAACATCGATCTGCGGCAATACGTTAAAAGCAATCTGCTTTGGGTAAACTTCGCATTCGATCGGTTTTCCATTAAGCAATTTCGCAGTCTGGGTAGCCAGTTCCTCAATCGCCTCCTTGCCGGTACCGGATACCGCCTGGTAAGTCGCCACGTTGATACGTTCGATGCCGACGGCATCATAAATGGGTTTCAACGCAACCAGCATTTGAATCGTGGAGCAGTTAGGGTTCGCTATGATGCCGCGATTTTTGTAATCTGCGATCGCATGCGGATTCACCTCGGGCACCACCAGTGGAATATCATCATCATAACGAAAATACGATGTATTATCTATGACAGTACAGCCTGCAGCAGCGGCTTTTGGTGCATAAACCTCGGAAATAGAGGCGCCTGCTGAAAACAGGCCGATTTGAGTCTTCGAAAAATCAAACTCCGCCAGATCCTCAACCACCAGTGTTTTATTGCCGAACTCAACCCGTTTGCCAACTGAACGGCTGCTTGCCAATGCGTAAACCTTACCCACGGGAAATTTGCGCTGCGCCAGGATAGACAGCATGGTTTCACCAACCGCACCGGTAGCGCCAACAACCGCAACATCATATGTCTTGCTCATAACATTCTTCACAAAATAATATTAAAAATTATATTATCCGCAAATGAACGCAAATGAACGCAAATAAAACTTTTATAGATTGTAATATTTGCGTTCATTTGCGTTCATTTACGGCAAGTTAATCTCTTAACTACAGTTCAGCCAGAACTGCTTCGCCCATTTCTTCGGTGCCGACCTGTTTACAGCCTGCCGCCATAATATCCGCTGTACGCAGGCCTTTATCAAGCACCCGGCCCACAGCCGATTCAATTTCATCTGCCAGCTCGGCATGATCCAGGCTGTAACGCAACATCATGGCGACCGATAAAATGGTTGCCAGAGGATTCGCAATGCCTTTGCCAGCAATATCAGGTGCGGAACCGTGAATCGGTTCATACATCCCCCGGGAGTTTGCGTCCAGTGAAGCAGAGGGCAGCATACCGATAGAACCCGTCAGCATTGCGGCGGCATCGGATAATATATCACCAAACATATTCTTGGTAACTATCACGTCAAACTGTTTCGGCCACTTAACCAGTTGCATGGCAGCATTGTCTACATACATGTGGCTCAGTTCTACCTCGGGGTAATCGCCGGCAGTTTTTGTCACCACCTCGCGCCACAGCTCCGATACCTCCAGAACATTGGCTTTATCCACCGAGCACAAACGTTTGTTGCGCTTCATTGCAATTTCAAAAGCAATGCGGCTAATACGATCGATTTCGCTTTCTTTATAAACCATGGTGTTAAAACCTTTGCGTTCGCCATTAGCATCTGTTTCGATACCGCGCGGTTCACCAAAATAAATACCACCCGTTAATTCGCGAACAATCATAATATCAAGGCCGGCAACTACTTCTGCTTTTAATGAAGAGGCTTCGGCCAGTTGCGGGTATAAAATGGCGGGACGTAAATTGGCAAACAACTCCAGCTCGGAGCGCAGCGCTAGCAGGCCGCGTTCAGGACGCAGCTCACGCGGCAGCCTGTCATATTGAACACCGCCGATAGCGCCGAATAAAATCGCATCGCAAGACTTTGCCAGTGCCAGCGTTTCATCAGGCAAAGGCTTGCCTGCCGCGTCATAACCGGCACCGCCCACAGGCGCCTCCGTCATTTCAATATCAAGACGGCCGCTGTTTTTGAAATGGTTCAAAATCTTGACCGCTTCTGCAACAATCTCAACACCAATGCCATCACCCGGCATCACGGCAATTTTCAAACTCATGTATCTCTCTAAATAATAAAACCCGTAAAACCGGGCCCAAAAAAATGGATATCTATTATACGCTATCTATAAGATCAAAACCTTTTTTCACTATAGAGACACAGAGAAAAACTGTTTTCCGCAAATGAACGCGAATAAACGCAAATATGGTTTTAATTTTTCTCTGTCATTCTGATCGAAAGTGAAAAATCTTAAGAATATCGCATGACAGTATTGATTTGCATGATCCTTCTCTAACGCTCAGGATGACAAATGATAAAAGTCTTTACTTTTTACATTCGTATGAATTTGCGTTTATTCCCGCTCATTTGCGGAAGAATAAAATAAAGTTTTTCTCTGTGTCTCTGTGGTTAAATCTTTATGCTTTTTGAAACAGCCAGGGCGCGCTTTGTTTTCTTTTATCTTCATAAGCTTTGATTTCATCTGCGTACTGCAAGGTCAGGCCGATATCATCCAGCCCGTGCAACATGCAATGTTTACGAAACTCGTCAATTTCAAATGAGGCAATGATTTCACCTTCACAGCTGACTGTTTGTGCTTCAAGATCGATCGAAAGCTGCAGTCCGGGATTTGCGGCTGTCCGTTTAAACAGGGCATCAACAATGTCTGCATCCAGGATAATAGGCAACAGGCCATTTTTAAAACTGTTGTTGTAAAAAATATCTGCAAAACTCGGTGCAATCACCGCACGAAAACCAAAATCATCCAGCGCCCATACCGCGTGCTCACGCGATGAACCACAGCCAAAATTTTCTCGTGCGAGCAAAATTGTTGCCTGGTCATACGGTGACTGGTTCAAAATAAAATCAGCATTCAGCCTGCGGCCGGCATTGTCTATTTCCGGGCCGCCAGCATCAAGATAACGCCAGTCATCAAAAGCATTGGGACCAAATCCTGAACGCTTGATTGATTTTAAAAACTGTTTTGGAATAATCGCATCGGTGTCGACATTTGGCCGATCCAGCGGTGCCGCGATTCCCGTATGTCTGGTAAATGCCTGCATTATTCAGTAGCCTCTTTAATTGTCTTATCAGCGTCGTTAATGCACTTGCATCAAACTATATTTACAAAATGCCCATTCACTGCAGCAGCTGCGGCCATGGCCGGACTGACCAGGTGCGTGCGACCGCCCTGCCCCTGCCTGCCTTCAAAATTACGATTTGAAGTGGATGCGCAACGCTCTCCCGGCTCAAGACGATCGGCATTCATTGCCAGACACATTGAGCAGCCAGGTTCACGCCATTCAAATCCGGCCTCGATAAAAATTTTATCCAGTCCTTCTTTCTCGGCCTGTTTTTTCACCAGCCCCGACCCCGGTACCACCATGGCAAGTTTAACATTGCCAGCCACTTTCCGGCCCCTGGCGACGCGCGCCGCTTCTCGCAAATCTTCTATACGCGAATTCGTACACGAGCCGATAAACACCTTGTCAATAGCAATATCAGTGATTGCTGTGCCGGCTTCCAGTCCCATGTAGGCCAAAGCCTTGCGCATACCATCGGCTTTAACCCTGTCGCTGATATCATCCGGGTTGGGCACAACCGAATCAACGGCAACTACCATTTCAGGCGATGTCCCCCAGGTTACCTGCGGTTTGATGTCTGCTGCATTCAGCCGCACCACCTTGTCGAAATGTGCGCCCTCGTCACTGTGCAACGTGGACCAGTAAGCTTCTGCTTTTTCCAGCATTGCACCTTCGGGTGAATAGGAACGCCCCTTTACATATTCTATCGTGATTTGATCAACCGCTACCATGCCCGCACGTGCGCCTGCTTCAATGGCCATATTGCATACCGTCATGCGCCCTTCCATTGACAAAGCACTAATCGCGTCGCCGGCAAACTCAATGGCATAACCGGTACCGCCTGCCGTGCCGATTTTACCAATGATGGCCAGAACGATGTCTTTTGCGGTGACACCTGGCTGAACCTGCCCGTCAACCGAAACCAGCATGTTGCGGCTTTTCTTCTGCACCAGGCATTGCGTTGCCAGCACGTGTTCAACTTCCGAGGTGCCGATACCAAACGCCAGCGCACCAAACGCGCCATGCGTGGAAGTATGCGAATCACCGCACACCACCGTCATCCCCGGCAAGGTTGCCCCCTGTTCCGGGCCGATCACGTGAACGATGCCCTGGCGCACATCAGACATGTCGAACTCGGTTAAACCAAACGCTTTGCAGTTACTGTCCAGCGTTTGCACCTGTAATTTCGCAACCGGATCCTGGATACCCAGACTTCTGTCCGTGGTTGGCACATTATGATCTGGCACCGCCAGAATTGAATCGCTTCGCCATGGTTTCCGGCCTGCGATACGCAAACCTTCAAACGCCTGCGGAGAGGTCACCTCGTGTACCAGATGACGGTCGATATACAATAACGCGGTACCATCTTTCTCTGAACGTACCACGTGATCGTTCCACAATTTATCGTACAGTGTTTTTGCCTTGTTCATCTCGATACTCTTAATATTCCTGTAACCCCGAATAGCCAGTATGGCCGTTTGTGAGACGCCGTGAACACTTCCCTGTGGGCTTGACGATCGCATCCCTGCGATCGTCACTCACAAACGGTCATACTGGCTATCCTTAGATCTGTTTAGTGGTTATTCCAATGACGTAACAGTCATGGAATGGGTGTGTCGGGCAAACCATCACCCGCATGGATGCGGGTGTTGAGCCACCATGGATGGTTTCACGGCGCGTTTGCACGATACATCCAATCCATGTCACAACCTCAGTAAATAGTGCTGAATGCAATTATGCATATCTAATCTGACAAGAAAGTTACATCTATGCGTAACAGCACTGGCTAAAAATACTGATAACGCAAGATTAGCCACTTATTTTATATAAAACAATTTCATATTTCTTATATAATTAATTACTTTTTGTTATATGCTGTCATACATATAGTTACAATGTCATTGTTAGGCATGAAGCAGTTCCGGGAGGCAGAGTACGTATTGAGAGATTGCCACGCTATCGTTCGCAATGACGAGAAGTACAAACTATGGACATACAGAACATACGTGCATTTATAATGGTGGCGGAAACCGGCTCGTTTTCCCGGGCCGCGGAAAAACTGTTTATTACGCAACCAGCCATAAGCAAGCGCATAGCCAGCCTCGAATTTAATCTCGACTGCAAGTTGTTTGACCGCCTGGGGAAAAACATCCTGTTAACCCAGGCTGGTGAGGCATTGATACCTGGCTATCGGCGCATACTGGCCGAGATTGACGAGAGCGAACGCATTATCAGCACCTTGAGAACTGAAGTCAGGGGGCATCTCAAATTCGGCACCAGCCATCATATCGGCCTGCACCGCCTGCCACCCGTACTGCGACGATATACCGAGTTATATCCCGCTGTTGAACTGGATATCCAGTTTATGGATTCTGAGCAGGCAGCTGACTTCATATTAAAAGGCAGCATTGAACTGGCGCTGATTACCCTGCCCGATAGCATCGAACAGCCATTGACTACGATTTCAGTGTGGACTGACCCGATGCAATGCGTGGTTGCCAAAGACCATGTTCTGGCGAGACAAAAAACTGTAACAGGAAAACAGCTAAATGATCACGGCGTATTATTACAGTCACACAATACCCATACACGCGACATAATTGACAAGGCCTTAAAACTGGCGCCGGGCAATAAGGTCATCATGGAATCGAATTATCTTGAAACCATCAAGGCCATGATCCAGAACAATTTGGGCTGGGGCGTACTGCCTGAGTCAATGATTGATGATTCGTTACAGATATTAAAAATAAAAGGTGTAAAGATGGAAAGACAACTTGGGATTTTATTGCATGGAGCAAGGACCTTGTCCAGCGCCGCCAACGCACTGATTGAAACACTAAAGCAATCGGTCACGTCGTAAGATAAAACCTGGGGGTACCGTGCTGGAATTATGGAGGCCGTGATAAAGCTTTGCTGCTCACGACATTTAGCATATACTTGCTTCTGTATTACCGAGGTATTACCATGAAAACAATTACCGTTAAAGCCGACAGTGAGTTCGACGCGATTCTGGATCAGCTGGCATCGCGACTGCACACCACCCGTAGCGATGTTATTCGAAGTGCTGTAAAAAAATATCTGGAGCATCTTGATCGAGAGGCGCTTCGACATAAAATTCGTGCGGCATCACTCAAGACAAGAGACCAGGCGATTCAGGCTGCTGAGGATTTTGCAGCAAGCAGCAATGATGGTATGGATAATGGCCTTTAAACGTGGCGCGATATATTTAGCCAATTTTAATCCATCCATGGGCACGGAGGCGGGAAAAACTCGCCCCTGCGTGGTCATACAAAGTGATTTACTCAATGAAGCTGAACATCCGAGCACAACGGTATTGCCATTAACCACACAATTAATTGATGACGCGGCACCATTACGTTACCGCATTAAATCACGCGATAAACTGAAAGCTGATTCCGATATTATGCTGGACCAGACGAGAACAATCGATAATCGACGAATAGTAAATGATGTTCTCACAATGCTTAGTTTTGAAGAAATGGCCGAAATGGAAATGTTGTGGCAAATTGTTCTGGGTCTTGAATAATCAGGATCTGGAGTTCCGGGTATTTAAATCATGGACACCCAATGATTAATCTCTGTATCGTCATACCGGGAACAGGTTCCGGCGGGACAGGCGCACGATGATACATCTTGGCACACTCATCGTTTATGGGTCGGAACAAGTATGTAGGCATGCATAAGCGATAGCGTTGCAGGCCCACCAAAAGCGCGCCGGAAACAGCAGAGCTTTATTCCGGCCTACCTGACCCGATACCTGAATTATTTTTCTTTTGCGTTTTTCGCGGACTCATGCTATTTCAGCTTTAACAATGAAAATGATTGATGAGGTTCGTACCTCGCCGCACCCTGCAAATAACAATAACTATTCAAGCATCGCCTGCACTACCACAGGCCAGGCTAGCGATATATTTTCCAGATTGTAACCGCCGCCGCCCAACGCAACGACTCTGCCTCCGCAAAATTCATCGGCGAGCTTGCACAGGCTTTCTGCCGCAAGCTGGTAGGATTTCTCTGTATATTCCAGATCTGTAATCGGATCGCCTTTCATGCTGTCCGCACCACACTGAAATATAATGAATTCCGGCTCGATAGAGCGTATAAAGCTTTCAGCCTCGGACCATAACCGCGCAAAGTCCCCATCCGTCGCCTGTTTTGCCATGGGAAAATTCAGCATCGTCCCTCTGGCCGGCCCGGTGCCGATCTCGTCAGCATCGCCGGTACCGGGGTAGAGGAACCGGCCATCTTCGTGAAAATCAACCATGAACACCTTGACGTCACTTTCGTAGTTATAAAATACGCCATCGCCATGATGGGCATCGATATCGACGTATAAAATTTTCTGCAGCTGGTATTTATTGCGTAAATGCTCGATGGCGATGGCGCAATCATTAAACACGCAAAAGCCGCTGCAATGATCCCGGAAGCCATGGTGAAGACCGGCTATGGGAACAAAACCGCGCCTGAATTGCCCGCTCATAACCCTGTCTACCATGTCGTTCACCGAGCCGACCACGGTAGAAGCCGCCTCGAAAATCCCCTTGCGGGCCGGTGTATCGCCATAATCCAGGAAGCCGCTGCCTGATGCAGACTGCTGTTTTATCTTTTCGATGTATTCAGCAGAATGAAAAAGTTGCAGGCTTTGCAAGTCACACATCACGGGATCCAGCCATACAACCCGTGTTACCAGACCCAGCTTCTCCATGCCTTCCATAAAAGCCTGGTGACGGCGCGGACCAAAAGCGTGCGCATCGCCAAGGTGATAATTCGCCAGTTGATCACCGGCAATAATGGCAATAGATAAATCTGGCATATTGAGCAATAAATGATAGAAACATTAAGTGGATGAATACATTACATTAAGGATGGAAAAATTACTTGAAATTATAATGCAAAGGACGTATATTAGATTTATCTAATATTGTATATAATCAAGATTATGCAGCCAGATATTTTACATGAACTTGAATTCGAATTTTCCATCAAGCCTTCCGATATTGAGGAATTCAGCCATATACTGCTTGATTTCCAGGGTAAGGCGACGATCTGGGATGATGATGAAGATGATGACGTGGTTGTCGCCAGGCTGAAAGGCCATCGCCTGGATATTGCCAGTGCGCGCAAATCCTTTGGTGACCTGCAGGAGCTATTTGATTCCATTTCTCCGGAAATTTCAGACCTTGGCCATCATATCATTTCAGACAATAACTGTTTTGTTGAATCTTTCAGCAAAGATGAACAGGAAAAAACGCCGTGCGGCAGCCTGGTGTATATCGATGAACTGGTGGTTGAGCCGAAATACAGGAATCGCCGCATCGGCACAGAAATGCTGAAGCGTATGAGCCAGGTTGTGGATTTGAACAAAACGCTGGTCGCGCTGAAGGCTTACCCCATCGTTAATGAGGAATCTGAACAACGCACCCCTGAACTGAAGAAACAGCTCAAGCATTTTTACAGCAAACTGGGGTTCCGCCACTCAGGAGAGCACTACATGGTGAAAGATGCGCGTGACTGCCATGCTCAGCGTAAGCGAGCCCTGGCTGAAGAAGGTATAACGCAGCATCAGTTACGTGCGAGCGGATTTTAAAACCGCATCAATAATACCCACTGCTTTATGTGCACAATCTACGTAAAGCAGGCTACCTGAAGCATGTTTAGTTCCTGTCCCTCAGCAATGGCATTTCAACTGAAGGCCGAATAAATTTCCATACGATGGCCAGCGCTATCATGGTACAGCACGAGGCTAATACAAAGAGCACGCCGGCACCCCAACGGTCCCACACCAAACCGCTTACCAGGCTGCCAGCCGCCACGCCCGCACCGTAACTGATACTGGAATACAGCGCCTGTCCCCTGCCCTGGTGACTGCCGGTAAAATATTGATGTACCAGCGATATACCGACTGCATGAAAAACACCAAATGAAAAGGCGTGAAAAAGCTGGGCCAGGAATAACATGGATAAGTCGCTTACAAAATAACCAATAATCAGCCATCGCATCGTGGTAATCAACAGGGTAACGATAAGCAGCTTTCGAGCGCCGAATACAGGTAACAAACGGGGGACGAGTAAGAAGATAATCACCTCGGCAAGCACCCCGACCGCCCATAACACACCGATAACATGTGAGTCATAGGCATGCTCCTGCAGATATATTGTGTAAAAAGTATAATATGGGCCATGACTGCATAACATTAAAAAGCTAACAGCAAGAAACGCTATCACCTTTGGCTGCCTGATAACATCCCAGATTGGCGCATAATGCGCATGCGGTACATTCAATTTTTCCGGAACATTAAAACTGCTTAAGCTAATACCGCAAAACATCAGCAAAACCACCAGCGGAACCAGGCTGGTTTCATAGTGCTGCAGCAACTCCCCCATTAGCACCACGATAACTATAAATCCCAGCGACCCCCACATGCGTATCATGCTGTAATGGTGCGAATCATCACCCAGGTGGTTCAGTGTTATGGCTTCAAACTGGGGCAGCATGGCATTCCAGAAAAAACTGAACAGCAACATGGCAATGCAGAGCCACCATAACTGCTGGCTGACAAAAACCAGTGAAAAACTGAGTACAGCAAAAACACTGGAGACGCGGATTATTAACATCGGGCGGCGGATCATATCAGCCAGCCAGCCGCAGATATAGGGAGCGAAGAGTTTTGTCGCCGGCAAAATCGCAATCAGGCTGCCAATCGTAAGGCTGTTAAATCCCAGAGACTTCAGGTACAGACTCCAGTAAGGAATCAGCACGCCAAGTGAGGCGAAATAAAAAAAATAAAACCCGCTTAGCTTCCAGTAGGGAACGCGCTTAGCCATTTAATACAATTATTTTCTTTTAAGACAAATGAAAGGATATGCATTATTTATGACCGTCAGCCGCAGGGAAGCGGCTGTCGAGCCTGCACGGATGCCATGTTTGTATTTTCCTGGACGGCGTGTCTTGAATAATGCATATCCTTTCATTTGTCTTTCATTCTGTTTGTGTAAGGGCTAAAGTATTAAAGCTTTGATGGAATAACCGGTGTCTGCGAGTGCACATCTGCATTCTGGCCACGCTGGCGTAACATATGGTCACATAATACAATCGCCAGCATGGCCTCACAGATTGGCGTGGCGCGAATGGCGACACAGGGATCATGTCGGCCATGGGTGACCACATCGATAGCCTTGCCGTTAATATCCACGGTATCACCGGATAGCCGAAGACTGGATGTCGGTTTAAAAGCGGTATGTACAACTATATCCTGGCCGGATGAAATCCCGCCGAGCACACCGCCTGCATGATTGCTCTTAAAACCCTGCGGCCTCATCTCATCGCGAAACTCGGTGCCTTTCGCTTCCACACAGCCAAAGCCGTCTCCGACTTCGACACCTTTGGCCGCATTGATACCCATCATTGCATGTGCGATATCCGCATCCAGGCGGTCAAACACCGGCTCGCCCAGACCCGGCGGAACGCGCTCTGCGACGACGGTGATCTTGCCGCCGACGGAATTGCCTTCTTTACGCAGCGCATCCATGTAAGCTTCAAGCTCGGCAATCAATGAGGTATCACCACAGAAAAATGCATTGTTGTTAATTTCATTCCTGTCCAGCAGCGGCATTTTTATTGGTCCGAGCTGTGACATGTAGCCATATATTTCGATAGCGTAACGATCTTTGAGGAATTTTTTGGCGATACCGCCTCCGGCCACGCGCATGGCCGTTTCACGGGCAGATGAACGCCCGCCGCCGCGATAATCACGCACACCGTATTTTTGCTGGTAAGTGTAATCGGCATGGCCCGGACGAAAGCGATCCATGATATTACTGTAATCTTTTGAGCGCTGATCTGTATTCTCGATCAGCAAGCCGATACTGGTGCCCGTGGTTTTACCTTCAAACACCCCGGAAAATATTTTTACCCTGTCTGCTTCGCGGCGCTGCGTGGTGTGACGCGAGGTGCCCGGTTTGCGCCGGTCAAGGTCCACCTGCAGATCCGCTTCACTTAACTCAATCCCCGGCGGGCAGCCATCAACAATACCTATCAGACCTGCACCGTGAGATTCACCCGCTGTGGTTAAACTGAACAGCTTTCCTATTGTATTACCTGACATAACATAACTTCTTTATTATTCTTAGCAATGCGAGACTTAGCATGTTTGGTGCTGACGGTATGCCTGCAGATTTTTCAGGCCTCTGCAACAGGACGTTGCAGTGGAGCTTACATGGATGTATTCGCGCGTACTGAAAAATCTGCAGGCATACCGTCAGCTAACAACTGATTGTGCTTGTAGCTGAATATTAACACGGCTTTACCAGTTTCGGGATTAAGTATTGATAGCTGTGCCAGACACCAGGCTGGCTACATGGGGTATGGATTGCTGGATTTATAAGAACGCGTGAATACATCCATGTAAGCTCCACTGCAACGTCCTGTTGCAGAGGTCTTATAAATCCAGCAAGTCTTACCCTTACCTCGAACTTGCTGAATTCTGACCATGATATTAACGATTAAGCATGCGCTCAAAATCAGCCTGATATTTTTCCAGCTGTCCTTTCGTCAACACCAACACACCTTCACCACCAAACTCAAAATCCACCCAGAAAAACGGCACCTGGGGCAACACTGCCTCTAAAGCGTGTTTTGAATATCCAACCTCTACCACAAGTATACCGTCATCCGATAAATAATCTCCGGCCTGCGACAACAGTGGCAACACAATATCGAGACCATGCTCGCCAGCCGCCAGCGCCAGCCCACCCGGTTCAAAATCAAATTCTGCGGGCAGTTGCGCCATCTCCTGTGCTGACACGTACGGCGGGTTGCTTACGATAATGTCATAGCGTTTATCCGGAATTGAGGCAAACAGGTCTGATTCGATTAACGTCAGGCGATCTTCGAGGCCATGATTCTGGCGATTAATCTCAGCAACTTCCAGCGCATCAGTGGAAATATCACTGGCATCAACTTCCGCCTGATCGAAGGCATAGGCGCAGGCAATGGCGATGCAGCCGCTGCCAGTACATAAATCCAGGATTGCCTTTACCTTATCCGGTGATATCCATGGTGAAAACAGATGCTGGATTAATTCTGCGATCGGCGAGCGCGGAATCAGCACGCGTTCATCAACATAAAAGCTGAGACCCGCAAACCAGGCTTCATTGGTGATATAGGCGGAAGGTTTATGCAGTTCGATACGCTGTTGAAACAGCCTCAATACGCGTAGCCGTTCATCCATGGTGAGCACGCAGTCAAAATACTCCTTGCTGAAATCCGGCGGCAGGTGCAGAGCGCTCAAACACAGGTAAACAGCTTCATCTATTGCCGTAGGCATACCCTGATAAAAGCCCAGACCGGCGGCGTTGAACTGGCTGGTGCCCCAGCGGATCAAATCGCGCAGCGTCACCAGGTCATTGGCAATTTCACGTTTATTTATCATCATCATATTGTACACAAAAAGGCGTCTTCCATGCCCGGGTGTAAGCGATTATAATAACGCGCACCATCATGGTTGTTATTCCTCCTGAAACTTGCAGCAAAACCATTCCTCAATAGCACTGTAATGAACCGTAAAGCACCCGCATTAATCATTTTATTTATCTCGAATTTGTTCAGCCCATTATTTGCTGCTGCAACTGGCATTGAGGAACAACTGGTCATTGAAAACGCCTGGATTGCAGAAGCGCCACCCGTCAGTCGTGTGATGGTGGCATATATGACACTAAACAACACCGGGCCTGAATCCATGGAAATTATTCGTGCAGCATCCGATATGTACAGCAGCATCGAATTTCACGAAACCATAGAACAGAACGGTATGGCAACAATGATTCGCCATGAAAGTTTAACCATCCCTGCGAACAATGCTCTTGAATTAAAGCGCGGCGGCCCCCATTTAATGTTATTCAACCCGGTAAAACCCTTAGTCGCCGGCGATAGCGTTGACATCACATTTACCACTAAAAACAATACAGCTAAAACAGTTTCTGTCACTGTTAAAAAAGCACAATAACTTTCAACAAATCCTCATGAAACAGAAACTGCTTGCATCACTTTATTATATTCTTCCCCATCACGCGATTAGCCGGGTTATGTTCGTTATCGCCCGCATACGCTGGCGGCCTTTAAAAAATCTTATCATCCGTATTTATACCTCCCTGGTCCCGGTAAACCTGCACGAAGCGGTTGAAGAAGACAGGTTTGCCTATGAATCTCTTAATGCATTTTTTACCCGTGCAATAAAAGCGGAATACCGCCCTTTCGATGAAAACCAGGAAAACTGGTTATGCCCGGTGGATGGCGCCGTGAGCCAGGCACAGGCGATTAAGGATGGACGTATATTTCAGGCGAAAGGCCATGATTACAGCCTGCTGGAACTGGTTGGCGCCGATAAAAACCTGGCGTCCGTTTTCAGCAACGGGACATTCGCAACGCTTTACCTGTCGCCCAGAGACTACCATCGTATACACATGCCCACTACCGGCACACTGCAACAGATGGTCTATGTTCCCGGCAGGTTATTCAGCGTGGCGCCATTTACGGTTAACAATATCCCCCGGCTGTTTGCGCGTAACGAGCGCTGTGTCTGCTACTTCGAAACCGAGCAGGGACCCATGGCTATGATACTGGTGGGCGCAATTAACGTGGCCGCCACCGAAACGGTATGGCATGGCCTGGTTACCGGGGAAGCCAGCAATATCAATTCAGGGGAAATCACGCAATTCGATTACCGGGATAAAAATATCGTACTCAAGCGCGGTGAAGAAATGGGTCGATTTAACCTGGGCTCAACCGTGATCGTGCTGGCCACTGACAAGATGAAACTGGACAAAAGTATAGTTGCTGATACTGAAATAAAACTTGGCCAGTGCCTGGCCCGGCCTGATTCAAAGACTATCGACTAAACGCTCATAGCTTGCTCTGATCATTGAATGCCAGCTTTATAACTATTATCCTGTTCTCGCGCCAGGACGCAAAGTTAAAAGATACCACACGGCTTTCCTGGCGTGCTTTGCGTCCTGGCATGAAAAATCATTATATTCTTACGTACCCCTATCACCGTTTAGATAGTTGATGCGTTACTTTCAGATTCAATCGTATTTGGCTTTTCAACTGCAGAATTCTGGCTATCGCCCTGTTGAACATCCAGTTTCTGGGGTTCGGCCATGTTACCCGACGGCCTTGTATAGCGATCATTCATGGTTTGAATAAACTCACAGGAATCTGCCGTCACCTGAGCTAACAATCTTTTTGTTCTCATTGACCAGCCAACAGGCATTGGCCTGAAGATGCTACGTAATGGCTGTGTGTTTTTTAGAAATGCCTTTTTAATATTGCCGGCGAGAATCTTGCCTTCGCGGTATTCTCCAGCAATATTCTTATCAATGGTAATACTTGTGTCGATCCTGCTGGCAATGAATTTTGCCGAAAAAGAACGGATAGCATAATGTACTGCGCCAAAACCGAGCACGGTTGCGCCCAGTTTGATGGAAGACAGTATATTTTCGCTGGTGAAGTCATATGAAAACAGCGCCCACGAGTCAAACCACTGGTCAAATATAAACAGGATTATGATAAATAAACCAACAGCAACGGCGTCCAGTGCCAGCACCATTTTCAACCATTTTTTCATGGCAGCTTTAACCAGCGGCACCACCTGGTGTTCTATGTCACCGGCAATGGTCTGCAGCGCACCAACTATACGGTAGGAGCGCTCGACTTCGACCTGGTGAATACGGTCAAAAATTGCCGCCCTGTCCTGCGCACATTTATTTTCAAAACGCTGGCGCACGGCCTCATCCTTAATTGGTACCGCAACATCCATATTATAAATAGAATAGAAACGGCCGGCGGTGAGGCCTTTGGCTGCCAGCGCACGTTGCCATGACGCAACCACGGCTTCCGGGTTGTCTTCCTGCGCCGCGGTGTCAATCTGGTTAAGTATATAGAGGAATTTTTCTGAATCGCTCCGGCTGATAGTATTACCTACCAGGTGATCCAGTGTATCCTGCATGGCGCCCGGTTCAGGATGACGGGCATCGAAGAACACCAGCACCAGGTCTGACAGGTCAACGATATGATCGGTTAAACGCAATATGGCATTACGTTGTTCATCAGCATCAAAACCGGGGGAATCGATAATGATTTTTCCGCTTAGCTTGTCTGAATGCGATGTTTTCATCTGCAGATAAGCATCGATTCGGCGCCCTTCGCCACTGGCAACCTTATCTATTTCATCACTCATCTGATAAAACGGGAACCTTGGATCTGAATTTAATGCCACACCGGGCAGTACACGATGCTCATTACTACCGCTGTAAGTAATGACGGTGAACTTGTCATCAACTGCCTGGTTGCCGGTTAGTTGCAACTGGTCGCCCAGAAAATTATTGATAAATGATGATTTGCCTGCTGAAAAGGTACCCAGCACGGAAACTAAAGGCCACCAGGGAATACTGGTTGCATAGGATTCGCTGTTATCCAGCAGCCCCATTTTATAGGCAACCGTATCGAGTTTTTTAAAGCGTGGAACAATATCAACCAATAATGGATTTTCATTATTAAGGTGCGTTTCCAGTTTGCTTAACCGTTCTCGAATTGATTTATCAGGGCGATTTAACATTTCAGTTTTTTCCTTACTGTTAATCTTTGTAGTTGATTATTTAGCCGCTACTTAAACGGCGATGGCCGATGTTCAGGGACAACCACACTGTTCTGTGAAGAATGATCCTGTGGCGCCGCCGATTGTGACTGCCGACCAGGTTGAACCGGGTGCGTAGGCTGAACCGGTTGCCGATAGGGCTGCTGCTGATAAATTTGCGGATTTGGATCATAAGATGGCCACACGGGTTGCGGCGGCATCGATGGCGGCACATTTGTATCCGAACTGAACGGCATAATGTCATTCATCATACCGAAAGGCCCGCTGGAAACCGTGCGATTCATGCCATGCATGTCACGTTGCAGACCAAATACTGAACGGTTCATACTGCCAATATTATGTGTCATGCTCTGAATATTCTGGCTCATAGGCGTCAGGGCATTCATTTGAGCAGACATAGAAACAATTTCCGTGGTCATACCAGCAACATCGATTGTCATATTGTCCACGCTGGTTGTCATGGCTTTTAGATCTCTTGTCATGCGCGGCATTGAATCAGACACGATTACCGCCATGCGTGTTACAGATTGCGACAAAGTAGAAATATCATGAGTCAATCGATAAATCAGGAAAAACCCGTATCCTGCTAATAACACAAAGGCAAATAATGACGGATAAACCACCATTTCCCAGCGCTTGGCGCTGCTATCAAAGGTGTTAGCTAATCGCTCAAGCGGGTCAGTCGGTTTATCGCTGACATAAGCTTTTTCCAGTATTTTTTGCTGCGCACGCTGTTTAGCTTCGTGTGCGCGTTTTTTTAATTCTTCAATACTTTGTTTTGATTTAATTGAGTCATCAGCCTTTTTTTTATCTGTTTCACTTAGTTTTTTTGCGGCTGACTTCATGTCAGAATCTTTCGAGGCGCCAGCTTTCTCAATGGTAGCAGTTGCGCTAGGGTCTAACTTTGGTACTGTTACTTTAGCCGCGTCAGCGGGCTTGTCTGCAGCCTTTTTTTCAGCATTAGCAGCGCTGGTTTTGGCTGCAGAGTTGGTCGTTGTCGGTTTTTTTGAGGTGACACTATTCTTCGCAGCATCGCTACCCGCAGCAGAGTCTTTTGAAACTGGCAGTTCTTTGCCTGTTTTATTATCGTCTACCGGTTTATTATCTGTCATATCAAAAATCGCCCTGGGCGCCCCGGTTCATAATATCTAAAATTATTTTCTTAACTCCTTCCGCTTCTTCCTTTAATGCGGGTGGCAGTGGTTTCCCACCATAAAGCATAGCATCCATATTTAACGAATATAACCAAAGCTTGCCTTCCTTATCTTCAATCATACTGACACGGCAGGGGAGAAATGCGGAGTAGGCATCACTGTAATCCAGCATTTTTTGCGCCATCAGCGCATTGCAAAACATGTAAATCTTCAGATGTCGTGTTTTCTCACCAGTCATCGCCTCGATTTGATTCGATAAAGGCAGCTCACCGACATCTTTAATATTATGTTCATTGGCAACAAAACGCATGGTTTGTTCAACGTCTTCCGCAGTCAGGCCATCATTCACCGCCACTTTCCAGACCATTGCTTCAGCCGAATTACCCGTTTCAAGAACCTTGCTCATCATTTCGCTATAAACGTCAATAGCCTTTTCATCCAGAGATTCCACCGCCTCCATCATTGGCGAGATTTTAACAGCCATGTAGATAGCAAAGACGGTTGCAATAAATCCGAGCAAGGCGAATAAATTTCGTAACGCGTAAAACATGTTTATTTATCTTTGCAGATTATGCCTGAAAATGTTTATGCCAAATTAAGTTTATGACTGGGCCGCATCAATCAATTGCTGCAATTCAATGGCTTTTGATTTATCCAGATGCCGCATCAGGCCCATCAAGCTTCTTGCCCGGCTGACCTGACCTTTTTTTATAAGTATAGCCGCTGCCTCAAAATACGCCGCTGCGGCCTCTTTGTCCTTGCCCTGGTTAAAATAGACATTTCCTAGTTCACCATAGGCATCGAAGTTATTTTTTGTACTATCTATAACCTGGCGATAACTCTTTTCCGATAACTCGTAGTTGCGCTCATAAAAAGACTTTCTTGCAGTGATCCACATATCTCTTACTGCGCCCACTGGATTAGATGGATCAATTACTTCTCCATGTTCATCTACATTACTCAATTGTCTTTCAACTTCAGCCGGAACGAACGAGCCCTCATGACGACTATATGATGGCGCTGCAAATGCATTTGCAGGTATAGGTTGCATGTTGTTGAAGGCGGCTCCTTGCTGAGCATTCTCAAACGCAGCATTATTCGAACCAGTACTGGCTGCACTTTGGTCCATTGCCAAATTCTGCTGCCCGTCGTCATTGTTTACAGCTTGTTGCTCAGCAGCGGTTACGGCGAGGGCCGCCGGTTCCTGTTCAGTCACAGGTTCGTCTGCCATTGCCTCATCAGCAACAGGCTCGTTAGCCATAGGCTCATCAGCCACAGGTTCGGCCGGCTCGCTTGCCGCTTCTGCGATGTTTTCAACTGCCTGGTCCCCTGTGCCGCCCCCGGTTACAACGTTTTCTGTTGTCTGAACCGCCACGGCAGTATCGGCATCACCGGGCGCATCAGCCATTGCTGTACTGGATGCTTGCTTACCCTGTGATTTTTCTTCACTTATTTGTGCCTGTTTGGCTTTTATAGCATTAACGAATTCTTTTACCTCAACAAATTCGTCTGAAAGATAGGCGATAACCTTTCCTGCCGGAGTGTCCTTACCCAGTAGATTGCCCCAGAACATATATGCATAAATTACAGCTACAATAAGCAGGATAAATAAGGAATGACTTAATAACCAGCGTATAATTTTCATGTAAACCTCTAATTTCGTAACATTTTCATTTATGGACCGCTCAACGAGCCAGCTGCTGGCGCAGACTGCCTAATATAGAATTAATCCAGTAATGAGGCCAGTTTTTTCATCTCGCTTGAAGCTTTGCCCATTGGATCAAGCTCAAACACACCAAGACCCTCACTGAATGAACGGCGATAAGCAGTTCGCTGATGTAATCGAACACCCATCGCTTTTACTCCCGGCATCATTTCCAGCGCCTGCTCTGCTTCATCAGTTTCACGCACGCCAATGTGGGTATCTGCACGATTAATAAAACCCAGGACTTCTGGTTTTTTATCTTTGTTAACGGCATTTTTAACAATTTTTAAAAATCGTTGTGTCGACCAGATGTCTGCCTGGCTAGGCTGCACCGGAATTAGTACTCGATCAGCCAGAAAAATCGCTTTTTCCATCGCTGGCATATTAGTCGCGCTCATATCAACAATTATGGACTTTTTACGCTTTTTATCTTTTGCCAGTGCCTCCAGTTCGTCCGTGTCGGTTGAAACTTCAAAGACTGGCTCGTAACCGTCTTCTGTACGTACTTCATTGACATCAAGCAGGGTACGTTGCGGATCGAGGTCAAAAGCGATAACGCCGTCTTTTGCATGCGCTAGCCAGACCGCCAGATTAAAAGCAACCGTGCTCTTACCT